>JAGVFV010000156.1 GCA_020057445.1 archaeon
ATCGGAGAATAATTCAAACGATCTTGCACAATACATAACCACTACAGCAATCCGCAGTGGATATGATGCTGTATGCTATACCTGTAGTACCTACTCTGAGCCCTGTGCGTCATGGTCGTGCAGGGAGGGTTGCATCTGCCGACCTGGACCGCGTCCAGATGATTTTTCTCAGTATTATAGTCGACAATATATGACCTATGACGATCATGGGTATCAATACGGATGGGTAGTACTGGAATCCCTCCCTTCAAGCAGTACATATTTACCATGGCTCGGCCTGTCTTATTCTTTCGCGGATGCATGCCTGACTAATGATTTCAAGGAAGGACAAGAGTACACCTTCGGCATGACTTTTATGAGAAGGGGCGGAATTGGATATCATGGCGCAGTGACTCCTTCTTGGAGCGGGGGGGAAAAGGCAAAAAAGACAATGGAAATTCTGACCGACCCAATAACGCCATCATTTGGAGACCTTAATAGGCAACTGCTCATCCAACGGACAAACAGATTAAATGAAGATTTTGTTTTCCTTGGTGATCCTGTCCTCGTCCCCCATGTTAAGGAGGTGGATTGGTCATGAAACCCCTGTTCCATTGCATGATATTTCTCATGATCATGGGCGCTGTTTTTGCACTTGACTTGGATATTGCTGTGCAAGATAAATTCCATGATGACGAATCGCTCCAGTTCACATACTCCTTGATGTCAGATAGTGATACTGAAACCACCTTTGTCCCGTATATGTTCTGTATGGATTCTCCTGTCGCGCTTCTTCAAGAACAACACGCATCGCTTAAGGCGGGGATTCCATTCATAGGAACATATGCGTATGGAATACAAGGAAAGGACCTGGAGCCAACGACCTGTGCAGCCATGATTCACGTTATCGCTCCGATTGACCAGAGAGCGGAAAAAGAATTTACGATTGATACGCTCCCAAGCTACGATTTTTCTTCTAGCGCCGGAAATAAACCAGGGGAGACAACCTTTCAAAAGATATTTTATCTTGGTGACACCTTTTATTTCAATAACAAGAACGAGGCAGTTATCGCAAAAATAACCTTCCCTGACGGAAAAACATTGCCAGCTGACGCAGCTCTCCTAGACCAGCTCGGCACCTACACTCTTACCTATAGCCTGCAGAAGCAAGGGTTCAAGCCGATCATTGATCAAAAAACGAGATTCGCGGTCATCACTGGGCCAGCGAAACCGATAGTAATCAGCCCAGCAGCACCACAAAAAAAGAACCTTGTCGGCGCAAGCACAGGGATCACCGGACGGCAGGACAAGTCCATCTGGCTTATTGGAAGCATTTTCGGGTTTCTTATATCAATTGCAGTCCTCGTTCTCACGTCAAAAAAGCGGTAAATAAGCAGTAAATAAGCAGTAATGGCGGGAGACAAACAAGCGCGTGTTCCACCACACCCGCGCATTCAAGCAACTTGAGAAGAAATACAAGGATCCTGAAGCAGAAGCACACCTGGTCGAATTCCTGAGGAAGCAGAAGCGAGGAAAATGGTTCCATCTCTGGTGACCATCACTTTTTTAAGACGAGAACAATTTCCCTCTCTTCATGTCAGACCTTTTTGCAAAAGAAGGGACAGAGACAGGATTTGCACCAAGCGATGCAGATGATTTCGCCTCTTGCCTCACTGACCTTCTGCACAGGAAAATCATAGCAGAAGATGACTCTCTCCTGGAACTTGGCGCAGGATTTGGACACCTCATGATCACTGCCGCACGAGCAAGGATCCCTTCCTACGGGATCGAATACCATCCTGGTCTTGCTGCAAGAGGCAGAATAGACATCCGGCGCCAAGAGCTCTTTGTCCCGTGCAAACTCGTCCAAGGGAGCTATTATCTTGCAGAATACATCCGCTTGCGGCAGCAAGGGCAGACACGTGCCCCCTTCTTTGAGCACGGCGCATTCGTCGACAATCCCTTCTCGCCCCGCATCACCACACCATTCAGCGACGACCTGACAGATCATGTCTATCATCTCGAAGCGACAATCCCCGATCCCTATTCCTTGCTTGGCATCGGATTCCACAAATTCGACGTCTTCTTCAGCTACACCTGGGGCATCGAACTTCCAAGCATCCTCGAGCAGTATGCACGCTATGCACAAGAAGACGCAATCTTCCTCAACCACTCCGCATTCTATCCAGTCGAGCACAAGCGCATGCTCAAAGACATCGGACTCTCCTGCACAGTCGAAGGAAAGATGAACGGGAACCCGCTTCTCGCCTATACCAAACAGACGCAACCTTTTTAAATAACTCCCGTCTCCAGAACAGTCTGGCATGGACATCAAGCACAAATCGGTAGGAGGCCTGAAGAAAGGGGAATACATCATCATCGAAGGTGTAGCCTGCATAGTGACCGACCTTGCCATATCGCGGCCAGGAAAACACGGACACGCCAAAGTCAACCTCTTTGCTGTCGGCATGCTTGATGGCAAGAAACGGAACCTCGTCATGCCAGGACACGACAACATCGAAGTCCCTGTCATCGACAAACGAAATGCCCAAGTACTCTCCCTGCACGCCAACCACGCAAACGTGATGGACACAGAAACCTTCGAGACCTTCGACATGGAGATTCCTGAAGAGCTGCTTGGACAGGTCAAGGACGGCGTCACTGTCCTCTACTGGCAGATCCTTTCCGACCGCGTCATGAAACAAATCAAACCAGAATAAAAATGGCAAAATTCCACGAAGCAGAAAAGCGACTCCTCATCAACATATTCGTCTGCAGGAAATGCAAGTCCAAAGTACGGGCACCAAACCTCAAAGTGCTCACCGGAAAGGTACGTTGCAGGAAATGCCACAGCCACGTCCTTAGGCCTGTCAGAAGGAAGTAAATCTGAGTAAACACAACACTTTTAAATCATCTCCTTTCCTTTCACGCTCATGGCAGCATTACAGACACTCCTTGCCTACAAGTGGGTGATCCTCTTCTATGGCGGAATCATACTCCTATTGTACATCTACAGGAAACGGTTCGAGAGCCAAGGAGCGCTCGTCAAGCTCTACAGGACAAAACTTGGTCTCAATGCGATGGATAGGATCGCATCCAACCGCCACAAGAGAGAACACATGGGCGAGACCATCATCAGAAACGCGCTCCCGCTCATAGGCATCCTCACCCTCCTCCTCTTGCCAGGGCTCTTCGGATGGGTCACTTACCCGAAAGTGCTGCACTCCATCATCATTATTTCCATAAGCATCCTGCTTGCAATCTACATCCTTGCCATCATCATCTTCCGTCCCATCCGTCTCGCAAGCCTCCACGGCGTGTACATCGGCTATGCAGGCATGCTCCTCATCGTCTGCTTCATCATCTACGGCGTCTACCAGGTCATCTTTGTCCCGGGCGCGCCTCCTCCATTACAACCAGTCATCCCGGGCGTGCCGATTCCGGGAAGTCCCATCAAAGTACCGCTCATCATCGGCTGGATAGCTCTCTTCATCTCCGCAGTCATCCACGAATTTTCCCATGGGGTCGTCTCCCGCGCCTATGGCATCAAGGTCAAGAGCTCAGGATTCGCATTCATAGGCCCGCTCGCAGCGGCATTTGTCGAGCCAGACGAGAAGAAAGTCGCAAGGTCAAAGAAAAAAGTCCAGAACTCCATCTTTGCAGCAGGACCCTTCTCCAACATCCTCCTTGCCAGCCTCATGATACTCATCCTCAGTTTCATCCTCACGCCCATCATTTCAGCATATCTTCGGCCGGCAGGAGTGACTTTCCAGTCAGTGCAGCAAGGATATCCGGCAGAAGCGGCAGGAATCATGCCAGAGACAGTGTATACCATGGTCAACGGAGAGCCGATCATCGACGTCCCTTCATTCTTCACAGCAGTCGAAAACCTCACGCCAAACGAGACAATAACTCTCGGAAATGCAAAGACGACGACGACCATCATCGCCACAACCAACCCCCAGAACGCGACAAAAGGATACCTCGGCGTCATGGGACCGGACACATTCTATGAGAATGAAAAAACACCTTTTGCAGTCATCATCATCTGGATTGCCAAACTCCTCAACTGGATATTCATCATCTCGCTTGGCCTTGGCCTTGCAAACCTCCTTCCCCTCGGACCAGTCGACGGAGGACGCCTCTTCAACACAGCCGCAATCACCGCATTTGGCAAGAAAAAAGGCAAAAAAGTATGGACATACGTCACTATCGCCTTCATCATCATCATCATCGTCCTCTTCTACCCCATCATCAAGGCAACATTCCTTGCGCTCATCAAAGCGCTCCACATCATCTAGACAATGCTCTCCATCGTTCTCATCGGGCCGGAACACCCTGGAAACATCGGCGCGATCGCACGTGTCATGGACAATTTCAACCTTACATCACTATTTCTTGTACATCCACAGTGCGACCATCTCTCTGAAGAAGCGACCAACCGTGCGACGCATGGCATCACTATACTCAAGAAAGCAAAGACCATCCCGCTACAGAAACTCAAATCGTTCGACGTCATCATCGGTACGACAGCACGCGTAGGCACAGATTACAACATCAGACGCTCACCCCTGCTGCCGACTGATCTTGCGAGAAAAATATCACAGATCAAAAGCAAAAAAATCGCGCTTGTCTTCGGCAGGGAATCCCGCGGACTATCAAATGACGAGATCGCGCTCTGTGATTTCCTGGTCACCATCCCGACCGCAAAGAAGAGCCCGACACTCAATCTTAGCCATGCAGTGGCCATCATCCTCTATGAACTTTCCAGACAGCAGCTCTCAGACGAGCTTCTTTCGCCCTTTGCACCCATCAGCAACGACGAAAAAAAGATCCTCTATTCCCTCATCGACAAGAGACTCGACGCCATGACATTCCCGACGCCCCACAAGCGGGAGACGCAGAAAAAGGTCTGGCGCCACGTCCTTGGAAAAGCCATGCTCACCAAACGAGAAGCGTTTGCGCTCTTAGGATTCTTCAAGAAACTGTAGATGCGGTCTTAAGTTTTTTCTTCTCCGTAAACTCCTTGACCTTATTCAGAATAATCGGTTTCGCATCCTTCCCGAGGGAATAATACGTGCGCTCAGCATGCGTCCCCCAGGAGTATTCTCCTTCCTCACGCACGACCTTGTGCTGCTTGAACTCACCTAATTCCACACCCTTCTTCAGATGATAGTACATGACACGCAAAGTCACTCTCGGGAACAATTCCCTATACACTTTAAAGATCTGGTAGCCGTATGCATTACCGAGAAAATAGAGGATCTCCACCATGTTCTG
>JAGVFV010000032.1 GCA_020057445.1 archaeon
GATGTCTTTCTCAGTCAGGTTCGCATCCTTCATCGCCTGTTTTGTCGGGCCTTCCAGGCGCTTGATGATCTGCTCGATCATCTGCTCATACTTTGCCTTGGAAAGCTCAAGATTCAGGTGCTTTGGCCCTTTCTTGTCTGCTGTGACAAATGGAAGATTGATTGTCGCTTTTGTCTTTGAGGAGAGTTCAATCTTTGCCTTTTCAGCAGCCTCTTTGAGGCGCTGTAGCGCGGTCTTATCCTCCCTGAGGTCGATGCCTTCTGCCTTCTTGAATTCCACAGCGATCCAGTCTATGATCAGTTCGTCGATGTCATCACCGCCGAGGCGGTTGTCCCCGTTTGTCGCCTTGACTTCAAAGACACCTTGGCCAAGCTCGAGTATGGAGACATCAAACGTGCCTCCTCCAAAATCAAACACGAGGACAGTGTGATCCTTATCCTGCTTGTCCAGGCCATAGGCGAGGCTTGCAGCTGTCGGCTCGTTGATTATCCTCAATACGTCAAGGCCTGCGATCTTTCCGGCGTCCTTTGTCGCCTGGCGTTGGCTGTCTGTGAAATACGCAGGACAGGTGATGACTGCCTTCTTTACTTTCGTCCCAAGATACGCCTCTGCATCGGCTTTCAGTTTCTGCAATATCATTGCAGAGATCTCCTGCGGAGCATACTCCTTTCCCCATATCTTGACCTTAAAATCCTCGCCCATATGGCGCTTGATGCTTCGCACCGTATGCTCGGGATTGCTGATTGCCTGATTCCTTGCGATACGTCCGACCAGGCGCTCACCTTCTTCCGACACGCTCACTACCGACGGGGTTGTCCGCTCTCCCTCTGCGCTTGAGATGATGACGGGCTTTCCGCCCTCAAGCACAGCTACTGCTGAAAATGTAGTCCCAAGATCGATTCCGATTACCTTTTCTATCATTTTAGTTGCCTCCTTTTGTTCATCATTATTTTATCCATGACACCACCATCAGAGCGGCAGACGGCCAAATTTCGCTATGCAAAATTTGTCCTACGCGCCACCCCGACTGGGGCGTCCCCCGGCGCATCTGCGCTCTGGTGGTGTACGATTGTAAATTCCTAATCATCCTTCTTCAAATCCTTATACTCCAGGATCTCTTGCATGCGCTTCTTGCCGACGATCTCCTCAGGCCGTCCACCAGGGATGACCTTGACTCCTTCGCAATACGCATGCCATTCGCGAAGCGAGGACGGATCACCAGGATTCACATACTCAGTGAGCTGGAACCACTGGATCACTTCCCCTGGCTCTTCACCATTGGTGAGCGAGCAATACAAGGGTTTTGTCTTATGGATGGTGCATTCCCCGTTCTCCTGATTGAGGAAAATACAGGGACCATACGGTTTTTCTCCCTTGAGCGTCTTTAACACAAATGCCTTTGTGTGAAATACCTCGACTTCATCGAGATATTGCTTCTTCCACTCTTCCACTCCCATTCCCTTTGCTTTCGCAAGCTTTGGGATCTCTTCAGGAAGGATAAAACCAGAGCCGAACTGGCAACCTCTGCCCTTCTTTGGATCAGTCTCCTTTCTCTTCAGGAGCTCCTCTCTTGTCGTCTGCCTTGTTATCATGATTGATCTCGCTGTTGTTTGCTTTACGTTTCGCAACCTTGACCTTTGCATGGACGAGGACCTTTCCATTCAGGAAATAGCCTGCCTGCAATTCTTCAAGGATAGTGCCTTGCTCTTCCTGCGACTCTTCCATCAGCAATGCTTCATGAAGCCGAGGGTCAAATTTCTGGCCTTCGACTTCCATGCGGCTCAGGCCTGCTTTCTCAAGCACGCTCCACAGCTGATCATAGATGAGCTCGATGCCATGATAGAACTCATCATGGGAATCTGTCTTTAGGGCAAGCTCAAAGCTGTCGATGACAGTGATGAGCTCAAGGATGATATCCTCATTTGCCTGCTGGCAATTCCTGACGAGATCAGCATCCACGCGCTTCTTGTAATTCTCGAATTCAGCCTGCAAGTGCTGCATATGGTCGATAAGCTCGGCAATCTTAGCGTCTTTTGGATCGACCCCATGTAAAGGAGTCTGCTCCGCCCTTACTTGCTCAGTCTTGGCCTGCTCAGTCTTAGACTGTTCTTTTACAGGTGACTTGGTCTGCTCTTTGACAGGTACTTCTTTACTCAGCTGATCCTCTTCATCATGTATCTCGATCTTCTTTTTCATGGTATTATTCAATCTCAAGCTTCTTCGTGTTCACGGTTTCCAATGCCTTTGCCTTTGGCAATTCAAGCTTCAGGATGCCGTTCTTGAATATCGCATGGGCCATTTCTGTCTTCACTTCTATCGGGAATGGGATCCTGCGATAGAAGCTTGCGCACTTGCTTTCAAAGCGATGGATACCCTGATCATGGTTCTCCTTATTCATCATGCGAACGACCTTGACCTCTGCAAAATTATCACCGATATTGAGCTCGATATCCTTCTTCTCAACACCAGGAAGCTCAATCTCCGTGATCAGCTTCTCTTTTGTCTCGAACTGGTTCACGATAGGCATGCGAAAACCCCTTGCGACAGGCTTTCCCTTCTCATACTCCACAAGAGGATGACCCAACATGAACCTCGACAGCCTCTCCATCTCATTATGCATCTGCTCAATCTCATCCAACCAATGTCCAACCATAGTGACCACCTCCAGTAGTTCTTGGTTTATCGTTAGCGGTTGTTCGTAAACACAAACAATCCGTCGAGCTAAGCTCAACAACGATGAGGTGAAGTGGAGGTTATATTTAAAGGTATCGGTAGAAGAGGGTTTGCACGGGTATTAACCTATGGTTGCATGTTTATTCCTGTACTCAAAGAATCAATGCGGTCTTCCCAGCCGTTCGGGATACGGACCTTCCTCATCATATTCTGTGGGCAAAGTCAGACGACATTGCATGATCGTAAGCACGAGACCGTTAAGCAGCTGGGTGAATGGTCTATACTCCTTGGTGACATTGTCCATGCTCCGATATCCTCTCGTTCCCTCAGGGGGCTTATCCAATATGATGGTCACAGCAAGGGGATCATCCGCGCTCGGC
>JAGVFV010000056.1 GCA_020057445.1 archaeon
AAGACGGGGCTCTTATACGCGATGATCGCAAGCGTCTCAAGCACGCTCTTTGGAAGCTCAGTATCTGCGACGATCTTCTGCACCAATGGCAAGAACTTCTCCCGCACATGGATCTTCCACAAGTCCCCCTCATCGACGATCATCAATGCAGAATTCCTTTCATTATACTCCTCCTGCAAATCCTTCAAAGCAAGAAGGACCTCTTTACGGTCAATGCCGATAATCGACGCAATCGCATCCACAGTCATATTCTTCCCAGAAGAAAACAGCAATGCTTCGACCTCATTCCTAAAGCCAGGAACTTCCCCTTCATCACTTTGCTTCTTTTTTGGCATACTTCTTCCCCTTTTTCACGACTTTACCCTCGCTCTCGAGCGTCTGCAAGAACTGCAAGGCATTCTCCTCAGGGATGCCGAGCACCTTTTCCAATTCCTTCGGACTCTTTCCTTCCTGCAGCACAGCAAGAACGCAATTACGTACCACAACACTCAGATTCCGTTCAAGCACCTTATTCTTCTGATTCACCGCCTTTGTGATGATCCCCACCTCATGCAGCTTTGACAGGATATCATTCAGCCAGACATTCAGGTCCTTGTTCCTATAGGTCAGTGTCGGCGGGTCGATGACCTCAATTGAGGCAGGAGTATAATTCACACAGAGCCATGACAGCTTTTCAAGGCCAAGGACGAGCAAGTCTGCTTCGCAAAAAGTCGTCCATAAGCCGTCCTTCTCCATCGGTTCCGCATATTCCTCAGAGACAAGGAGGATGTGAGGATCGCTCTTCACCTCGACCATATATTTCTTCAAAGAGCCTTCCACATGCTCTTTTGGAGAGCCGAGCACCTCAAACATCACCCGGACACGGATGTATCCCTTTTCCAATGCATCTTTAATCTCATCTTTCTTCATCGAAAACGCCACCACGCCGCAAAGAGTGCAAGGCAAACAACCATCACCAAAAGGATGTTTAAATACTTTACCTTCGACCCTTCATAAACCACGGTCGACTCCTGCACAGCAAGGCCAGAGACCTCTGGAAGTGAATATCTCATGACATCAGCACTCGCGCCAAGCCGCACTTCAGGGATCTCATTCTTTTGCTCTGAGGCATTCACTTCCACCATGATGCTTTTTGAATTCACTACCCCCTCGCTCGTTGTCTCAAGGGCAATCAGGTTCTTCCCCACGCCCAAACGCACGGCAAAGGCGAGCTTCTCAGGGACAAGGACATCCCCACGTGCCCTCTCTTCCCGAAATACCTCCCTTCCCCCGACAGAATTCTTCAATACCAAAGAGAGATTTTTCCCCACGACCCTGGCATACACATTGACCGGCTCTCTTATCGATGGCTTTTTTGTCAATGTGTAGAATGAAAGGATGCTCTCTCTTTCCTCGCCTGCTTGTCCCTGAAAAGAATCCTGCTTCACAGATTCCTGCACGCATCCCTTGCTCTTCACCAAGATCTGCTCTTTCGCGATATTGTCCAGACCTTCTGCAACAAGGGTGTAGATCCCTTCTTTTACCTTACAATCCCCCTTGAGCAGGAGAGGCACAGTAACTGTCACCTTTGCGTATTTCTCATCAATGCTGATGGTGACCGGTTCCGACATCCTTTTTTCTCCTTGGACATACACGCTCACTGTCCTCTTGTCATTATCTCCCCTGATGACCTTTATCCTCGGCTTGATCACTTCCCCTATATTTGCAATCTTATCTGTCCCAAGGCCAGGATCAAGGATCTGGATAGTATCTTCAGTCCTGTCGCTTCCCACGACAAGGAGGATCTTCCTATCCGATGTCACAGAATTCGAATTGTTGCAACCGACGCTGACGAGACGGTTTTCGAGAACATATGCTGCAAGATTGCCCTTATCCGGCGGGGTAAATGTCTTCTTGTTCTTATTTTCGGTCGTGGAATTACGCACTTCCCCTCCCCCCACTTCCTTGATGCTATACTGCACGACAAATGGCATGGCAGAATCATTCACCCGATTATAAAAACCAACTGCCTCCCCAGGCTCGACAACATCCTTCTCAAGATCAAGACTGAGAGAGATACTGCATCCTCTCCCTCCCACATCAAGGACAGCGCTCTCCCTGCACACAAATTCATTCTCTTGATCCTCAAGAAGGGATGTCTCCTTGATGCGGCCGCAAATGGTCACATTCATCACCCTATCAGGGATGAAGACTCCAGTATTGCTCGTCACTGATTGTGACACATTCTTCCAAAACGAGCCGTTGACAAGGACTGTCTCATTCTCCCTGATGACATACTCCACAAGCGCCTGCACCTGGCTGCTTTCTCCGGACACATATTCTTCGTTCTTTATCTGGAATAGGGAAGAATATTCAATAGAGGTGAACATGATCTCAGGAGCGATGATGTGCAATGAAAGGTCATATTCCAACACTTTCACGCCGTCGCTATTCTCCTGGCAAGGGCTGCCTCCTTTCACACTTGATTCCTGCCATGAACCGTTTTGAGCTCGCTCCAGGCTAAATCCATTGCCATCTGCAAGATCATCAGCATACTCGACAACATCCTCGTTTCGCTCACCTGTCATGATGCGTACTATCCCTCCTGTATTCTTCAATCCGCCGGCGATCGTCGCTCCTGCCACGTACACCGAACAATTCATCATCTCCACAGGAAACCCCTCTTCCACGACCAATGACCTATTCCCAGACACAATCTTTGCAAGCGCAAGAGTCGCATTCCTCTCACCCACCTGAAGAGTCGCATTGGCAAGATCATCTGTCCCGGAAATCTCGATAAATTCCTGCATATTATCATTTCCTTCAGGATCATACATAATCTCAGAAATCTCGAGCGAACACACTACCTGCACTATGCACAAGATGCTTAACAGGGCCAAGATCTTCATCATATGCTGTTTGATATCTTCCTATTTTCAAAAGCATTTCCCAGAAAAAACCGGAAATCTCCCACCGGCCACCGTAGATTTTGCTCTTTTTCCCCATATTTTTGACGTATCTGTCACATTTCTGAAAAATCTTCATCCTTTCCGAAACGTTTCAACACCTCATTTCCCTTCTCCACGTTTTTTTTTACTCCGCAAAAATAATAAGAAAAGTTTTAATAGTGACTTCAGATAATCGTCCAGTAACAACCGAGGGGTGAAAGAGGAGAATGATGTTTAAGTTCTTCAAGAAAAAAGAACGTCCAGATGAAGTTCCTCTTCCTCCGCCAGAGTTCAAGCGACCGCTCCAAGAACCGCTCTCCATCACTGTCCCCCTCCCTTCACCATCACTTCCAGAACTCCCACAATCACTTGCTCCATCAAGCGCAGAACCTGTGCAACAACCAACCCCTCCAGAATCGCCAAACCCTGCAGAATGGCCTAGCGGAGACCTTTCACAAACAGCGTCTGCGGACCTCATTTTCCCATCTTCAAGCGAAAACATGCTGCCCTTGCAGTCACCCATTGAAAAAATCGCTCCCCAAATACCTATGCGCGAAAACATGCTGACAGAGGAAATGCCTGATCCGACACCTCCTGCTGCAGATATCATGATGCCTATCAAGGAAGAAGCAAAAGAGACACTTCCTTTTACTCCTGAAATCTCACAGCCAGAAAAAGCAACCATTGATGAGGACTTCACCCTCCCTGACTTTGACGATTCAGAACCGACAGAAGAACCCATACAAGAACTGCCCTCATTCGAAGACATCCCGCAGACGCCAAAGATGAAGATATTCATCCGCGCATTCGACTACCTGCGCATCATGACCGAAAAGAAACGCATCACTTCAGTCGTCGGCCAGACCTACAAACAGACAGAAGACCTCACAAGAATAGCAAGCGACCAAAACGACCTGTATGAGCAATGGTACGGCCTCCTCAACACGTGCCAGGAAAAGCTCATACACATCGACACCAACCTCTTCGAACAGGTGAGAACATGAACCAACCCGTCTTTGTCAAGATAGATGACTACCAGGACATCCTCAACATCGTCGACGTGATCAAGGGAACGCTCGCGAAGACACGCACGACCATCAACACCATCAGCGAACTCAAGAAAAAAGAGGACGCCATCATCTCCAGCTGGAACACGAACCTCGACGACATCCAGAAAAAGATCGACGACATATCAAAGACACTATTCGAGCCCAAATGACCGACGATTACTTCATCCAGATACCGAACCCGGACCTGACACGAAAGGCACTTCTCGAATCCTCAAAAAACATCATCATCACCCTCAAGCAATACCACCTCCTCATGAGCGTGCGAAAGAGCAAGCTCGACACCCTCGCACAGCTGAAAGACCAGTTGAAAGAGCTCACCTTCCTCCTTGACAAGCTCAACAAGGCAGTGCCCGACCGGCAGATAGAATACGAAAAAGAGATCTTCCAACAGGCGATACAGGAACCAAAGACAGTGCCGAAGGCAACTGTGCCTGTTGCTGCCCCGACACCTCCTTCTGCCTCGCCGCCGGACGACATGGCAAAGCTCGAACGGGTGCTTGCGTCGATAGAGCAGAAACTATCCAACATGAAGTAGAATTCTCAAGTCTGTAAGGAGCAAGACGAGACTCTCTGCTTAGATGCGGGAAATTATTTGCCTATGCGTTGGGAAATCCAGTTCCCCAATGGTATGTTTTTTGGACATCATCAAGGCCTTTTGTCCACGTCACCATCAATTGCTCGATGTCTCGCGATTCCAAACGTTCGGTTCTGTGGTGTGTGGCAAAGAGGGAATATCCTGCATAATCTTTCTTGTTGATGATGTTGTGGCCGTTCTTTTCATACCATTTTGTTGCAGGCAGCATAGTTGCCGAAAGGCAGAGCGCCGCATCGAGGTAGCCATTCTGGATCAATTCCCTGTCAGTGGCTAGTTCCTCAAGGAAAGCTTCCTCAGTCTGTTCTGGCGTGCCGACGATGGAACTCGTAAACACATAGATTCCACCCTCCTCTCGCAATCTCTTGAGATTCTCTGCATTATTGTGAAATTTGGAAGACATGGACTTTGCCGCACTTTGTTCCTTATTCCATGAACGCGGATTGAAGGGAACATAAATGGCAGTCACCCTTCCTTCTCCTTCACTATTATACTTGATGAGCTGCTCTGTGACGAAATCATCAATACCTTCAAACTCCACTCCGCCATTGTTCTGCCAGTAAAATCCGTATTTTTTCATGAGGCCAAGGATGACAGGCAGGTATTCTTCCCTGTGTTTCGGGTCATGCAAGAAAGCATCATCCTGGATGACTAATTCTTCAATGCCATTTCTTTTGAATTCAGCAAGTTGCTTATCGATCCTATCGTATTCTGTTGCAGTGATATGATTTCCTTCCTGGCTTCCCGCAACACAGAAATCACAACGCCTAAAGCATCCTTTCGAGAACATGAAATCAGCGGATTTCCTTCCATTTGTCGGATATGTATATGTCGGCTCGACAGGGTATCTTGTGTTTTCAATGATAGAAGGATCCAAGAGAGGGAACTTGTCCATGGTCTGGAACCCGCCATCAACGATTTTTCCTGGCAATCTTCCTTCGACGACATCATCGATCACGGATATGGCGTCTCCGGTCACAACTTGGTCGACGTAAGGATTGTCTGCAACGAATCCTTCCGGGTCTGCCGAAACTGCCTGTCCACCGAAGATGATGCGCATGTTTGGAAACTTTGCCTTAATTTCCTTCGCAAGTCTCGTAACGGATACGTAATTCGCGCTCGCTATCAAGGGTATTCCGATGACATCCGGCCGCAGCCGTCCAATCTCCAGCAATGTGCTTTCTATTGTATTTCCAGTTCTTACCATGGTTCTCGAGATGGTCTCACCATGGAATGCAGAATATTTGCTGACAAATTCGTCCGGGTTTAAGCTATCATAATCTCGCATTTTCTGCGCATTGAACTCCTCAGGAGTCTGTTCCAACAGGGTATCGGTGATAGTATCGCTAGAAATATCCCTTCTGAAAAGGACTCTTTGAGAGAGGCCATCATTTCTTACGACCTCATCAAGGTAGGTCACGTCATGTCCTTTTTCCTTTAATTGGGATGCAAGATACCACACTCCAAGATAAGAGCAGGTCCTTATTGGATCCCATATTGCGTCAGTCTCTAAGGCGGGTTTGATGAATATTATTTTTTTCATAACTTTATAGTGGTAAATTAGAATAATAAACCCTTTTATGGCTTTTTTTATAAAAAAGACAAAAAATATAAAGGAAATGTACTTTTAATGACAAATGATTGCACAACTTGACTTAAAGGACCGAAAACTGCTCTATGCCTTGGATGGAAATTCCAGGCAATCATCCTCTCAAATAGCCAAAAAAATAGGGCTCTCTCCTGAAGTTGTCAATTACAGAATAAAAAGATTGGAAAACGAAGGCATCATCACGCAATACCAGCTTATCGCAAACTTGTCCGCGCTCAACATCCTTCAATTCAAGCTTTGCCTATCATTTCAACACATGACTTCTGCAAATCTCCAGGAGATCATTGACCAAATAAAAAAAATGCGATCCGTGAAATGGATAGTCTCATGCAAGGGAAATTGGGACTTGATCATATCATTAGAAACTGACACAATAGAAAATGTTGAGCTGCTGAAAAATGAGATTGTCGCACTATTCGGGAATAGCATAAGCAGAAAAGCAATCTCTATCTTGGTTGAAGCCCAGACCTATACTCGCGATTATTTGTTTGATACCAAGGAATCATTCCAAAGATCAAGAATAATAATGAAGAAAAGTAAAGAAGAAAAAATCGACGATGT
>JAGVFV010000160.1 GCA_020057445.1 archaeon
CCTTGAGCATGTTTTGCCTTCTCCGAATGGAATTGGTGTTCCATGACCTCTATTTTCTGGCGGGTCAGCCGTTCGATGTCGCGCAGGATCTCCCGCTCGTCTGCGGCGCAGAATGAATACGCAGTGCCGCTCGCCCCTGCCCGGGCGGTCCTTCCGATGCGATGCACGTATATCTCAGGTTCGTTTGGCATGTCATAGTTGATGATGTGGGAGATGTCCTCGATATCTATCCCTCTGGCGGCGATGTCGGTTGCTGCAAGGACCCTGATCTTTCCCGTCTTGAAATCATGCAACGCCCGTGTCCGCTGGCTTTGGCTCTTGTTGCCGTGGATCGCATCTGCGCGGATATTATGCTTGAAGAGCACCTTTTGGACCTTGTTCGCCCGATGCTTTGTCTTGGTGAAGAGAAGCACGCATTTCAGATGTTCTTGCCTAAGGAGCAAGAGGAGAAGGGCGTCCTTGTCTTCATGGTCGACAAAGAAGATGCGCTGATCGATGGTCGCAACTGTCGTCGCCTGCGGCGTCACATGGATATGGACAGGGCTCGTGAGGAGCCGGGAAGCAAGCTCGCTTATCTGTGGCGACATGGTTGCGGAAAAGCAGAGGGATTGGCGCCGTCGTGGAAGGGCGTCGACGATCTTCCTGACATCGTGGATGAAACCCATGTCAAGCATGCGGTCTGCTTCATCAAGGACGAAATATTCCACACCTTGAAGAGAGATCTGGCGCTGCTGCATGAGATCAAGCAGCCTCCCAGGCGTCGCGACGACGATGTCGACTCCGTGGGAAAGCGCTTTCACTTGCGGCACCTGCGTGACACCGCCAAAGATGACAGTGCTTCGAAACCTGAGGAACTGGCCATAGGTGGAGAAGCTTTCGCCGATCTGGGCGGCGAGTTCTCGCGTAGGCGCAAGCACGAGCAGGCGGGGAGCGCGAGGGACGACTGCTTTTGGATGTTCTGTCATCAACTGCAATAAGGGAAGCACGAACGCTGCTGTCTTTCCTGTTCCCGTCTGTGCGATGCCGATGAGATCCTTCCCTTCGAGGAGTGGAGGGATCGCCTGCATCTGGATCGGGGTCGGTGTTGAGTATCCTTCTTTTGCGACTGCTTTTTGCAATTGCTGTATGAGTTTGAGTTTTTCGAATGACATAATTTACCTCAGATTTTCAAAATCTTATCCGTCATTGGCAGCGGTTTCTTTAAAAACTTATCCAGCGGGAGAAGATATGCAGCCTGTCAATTCATCTCTTTTCATCTCTTCGTGAATTGTTCAAACTGCTTCTTGTCGCCATATCTCAAGAACGTGACATGATGCTTTGGGGGGATGAACCCTTTTTTCTTATGATGCATGATGCCGCACCAGTATTTTTCCGTCCGTCCTCCGATCTCTGACCAGTAATGGATGATGCCATTCACATAGCCACAGTAGACGCATCCGATCTTTTGCGTGAATGAGAGGTATTGTAGTTTGTGTCTGTCGATGAGCACGTAGTTCTGCCTCTTGACATAGGGAATGCCGTAGAGCGGAAAGCAGGTCCGATGATAGAGTTCAATCCAGATGTCAAGGATGACGACAGGGATGACCAGGCTCCAGATGATGGGCATGCTGATGATGTGAAAAAACAACCTTCCTTTGCGCTTGAGGTAGTCCATGCAAGCTATAAATCTTTACTCATATAAATAGATGCTGCGAGGTCTGATGAGAAAAGCACCGGAATTTGCAGCCACTAATCTGCCTTTGAAGGTCACTTCGGAACAGACGGCCATTTGATGACGAACGCTGTCGAGTCTTCGAAGGTCTCTGTCTCGTGGGAATCCTCTTTCGCATTGAAGGAGATGAAGTCTCCCTCTCTTAAAAGGAAGTATGCCTGCCCGATAAAAGGGAATCGTATTGCCATCCGTCCGCCTATCAGAATGAGGATGGTGTGGCCGTCGTGCGTGGTCTGCAGTCCTTTCTTGACGATCCCTTTCTTCCTCCTGATCCATTTGACTTCGACATGTTCGGTCCTGAATGGAGAATCACCCATAAAGTGTCCGATGAGCCAGCCAGCATGGTCTTTTGCGAGATCATCTGTATTTCCTTGGACGACATTCATGAAAAAGAAAGAGCGCATGCTGGTATAAATACGTTGTGCAGGAATCGAACACTATTATGAATGTTCTGCTAAAGTGAAATGGATGAATCTTGCCTATGACTCATCCAAATTGCCATGTTCTACCATGAACTCTCAGCAGAATCCATCATCCTGACGACTTTCCTGAATAGAGGGGAGCTACCGCTATAAGGCAAGCACGTCCCGTTCATATGGCACTGCGGGGCGCTCGGCATGCATCCGCACACCGCGCAGTTGTTCACAAGCACTCCTGCGTTGCAGAAGAGGGGTTTTTGCGTTGAACACTCGCCTGATGCAGTGCCATCTGCACAAGTGACTTGCAAGTGCATGAAGAACGCTGTGCCGATATTGATGAGGTTGAACGGGTCAAAAAAGCCAGTTATTGAGTCGTTCTCTCCGGTCAAGGTCACGCTTCCGTCCACGCCTATAGCAAGTCCGAGACGATTGACATAGGTGTAGTTGCCATAATAGAGATATGTTTTGGCGCTATCTTGTTGGATGGCGAATCCCGCTGGAAGCGAAGTCACCGGCAGGCTCATCTCTCCTGACCAGGTGAGCCCGTCAGCACTCTTCCTGTACACGATCCACGGGTTGACAGTTTTATTTTGGTACAGGTAAAAGAGCAAGTATTTCGCGGTCGTGTTTGTCGATATCACGAACTGGTATGACGGCACAGTGTATACGTCAGTATAGTTGAATACGATCTGCTCCGGCCCCCAAGTCAGCCCATCTACTGATGTCGTGCGCATGAAATGCTGCTGATAGGGTGCCGCTGTCCTCTTCCAGTAAAACATGAGATAGTGCGAACCGTTATAGACAACTGATTCATACGCACGGTTCTCTTCCCACACTGCATTGATGACAAGTGTCATCGGGACGCTCCAATTCGTTATATTATTGGTCTGCATGTGGTAGATCTTCTCGCCCCATATGTCTGGCTGGTAAAAAGGCACCCACATTCGATAACTCTGATTCTCAGTCATGACGAACGGACGGGAAACGAAGAAATTGTAGCCGCAGGATCCGGTCCGCCAGTTGCACGATTTCTGCATTGTGCAGTTCCCATAGATTTTGCCGTCGCTGCTCGTGCACTGGTATAACGACCCGTGCGTGTTGTTTGAATCAGGGTTGTTCCTGCTTGTCATGTACCAGGCATACCAGTTATCCCTTAAGCACCCTTCGTCTGTCTGTCCGTCGCAGTCATTGTCCTTTCCGTCGCAGGTTTCATTTGTCGGATAGACTGCTCCAACGCAGGAACTCCAGACGCCTGCAGTGCAGGTCTGAGTCCCGAATCTGCATTCTCCGACTGAAGAAGTGCCGCACGCTAGCATCAGATTTTCATCAATCAGAATGTCGCAGTCATTGTCACTATTGTCACACAACTCGGCAGCATCAGGATGGATGCTTGCGTTCAGGTCATTGCAATCGTTGGCTCCTATTTTCGGTGGGTGATAGGTTGTACCTGCACAATATAAGTCCATGTCCGCATCGTTCCCTGCGCTCTCCGGGCATACGTCGCAGACATCTCCGAAAGCATCCAAATCGCTGTTGTTCTGGTCAGGATTGTGTGTGGCAGGGCAGTTGTCGCACACGTTCCCAACTCCGTCACTGTCTGCGTCGAGCTGGTCCGGATTATACACTACAGGGCAATTGTCAAGCGCATCAGCTATCCCATCTCCATCAAGGTCATAGAATGCAGTGTATGTTCCTGCAGAGCTGACGGTAATCGTCGTGATTGTCGCGTTGGTGTTCCACTTTCCGAACAGATGGCCACCAATATCTGCAGCTGGGACTGTGAAGTTGTGGATGCCTGAAAGGCTGGTGAAGGTGTGAGGTGTGCCAAAACCTGTCGAAGAGCCATCCATGGAGATGCCGACAGTTACAGATACGTTTTCAGTGGTGCAGTACGCAGCGATGGTCGCGTTGTATTGTAGCGGACCGGGAGGTCCGAGTTTCACAAGCCAAAATTCACTTTGTCCGGCACCAGGATTTCCAGCCCCATAGGAATAAGTATTGCCTGCGAGCACGTATCCCCCATCAGACGTAGGCTTGAAGTCATAGGCGCTATCTCCTGCTGTTCCGCCTACCCTCTTCATCCATTCCTGATTTCCAAGGCTGTCTGTCTTTATCAGCACGGCATCTGACTGACTCCCTCCCCATATGCCCGCCATAGCATAGCCGCCGTCGCTTGTGTTGAAAATAGCATAGGCTTTGTCATAATAACCTGCCCCTTCATAAGTCTTGTTCCATTGAGGATTGCCAAAGCTGTCTGTCTTGATGAGCCAGAAAGCGTCGCTTGAAGATCCTGGACTATAAGTTGCGGCGATGGCATAGCCTCCGTCAGCGGTCTGGACAGCAGAACCAGCACTCGTAGAGGAAGAGACGCCCGGGGTGCCGAAGCTCTTTGCCCACATCAGCATGCCGCTTGAATTGGTCTTGACCAAGAACACATTGAGGCAAGGAAAGCTGCTGCACGTGTCTGTCTCTCCGACGAGCAAATATCCTCCGTCGCTGGTCTGTATGATCCCCCAGGCGATCTGGCCAACGCCGTCGCCATATCTTCTCTGCCACTGCCTATTTCCGTCAGCATCAGTCTTTACAAGCCACATATGCAATAGATAAGAACTGCTGTTATATGTCGATCCTGCAAGCGCGTATCCGCCGTCACTCGTCCGCACAAGGGCGTACACCTGATTGTCATCACGATGGTACTGATCCTGCCAGTTGTAGGTGACATTCCAAAGCAGGTTCCCTGACTGGTCTGTCTTTATCAGCAGCCCGTCGCGCAAGTTGCTATATCCATACGTGCCGGCAAGAGCGTATCCGCCGTCAGAAGTCAATACCAGGCCTCTCGCGGTCTCGTATTTCGGAAAAGCATAGGACTTGTTCCAGCTCATGATGCCATTGGCATCTGTCTTCACAAGCCACATGTCTGGAGGGTTTGCGACATAGGAGTTTGTGCCGCCGGCAAGAGCGTATCCGCCGTCAGAAGTCTTGACCACATGCCATGCAGTGTCATACCCTGGTCCGCCGTATGTTTTGTTCCATTGTATCTCGGGCGCGGCAGCCTGTGCCTGATTTGCGAGCATCAGCACATTCATCATAATCACGCACAGCATTAGTGTCCTCATCACAACCACCTTCTTCCTAGAATTTTTTTTTGCGCATAGAACTTAGCAATGATCTGATAATCAGGAATTGGGACATGAACTGTCAAACAACCACCCCTTCACTTTAGACGACTAGAAGACACCCAACTTTTTAAATTCGACGGAAAAAAAACAAAAAAAATTGAAAAAAAATCTAGCGTTTCCTCATGAAAAGGAAAACACCTAATGCGCCTATCATTGCGACTCCGCCTGCGATCAGTCCGAATTCCGGGATCTCATTATCCGGCTCGACATTGATGTAGTCAACTGCAATCTGTCCATAAGGATCGCATAATGGCCAAGCAGCGTCTGTCGCGACTAATGCGACTGCCCAATTCCCGGTGATGCCGCTCACTGGAAATTCGCTGACAACCCAGCTCTCTGTAGAGACCAAAGAGTCAGTATAGTGTCCCACAAGAACGCCATTCACCAATACATCAAAGCTGTCAAGATTGCTCGCTCCGTCAAGGTGCCTGATGACTATCTTCTCTGAGCCACCGCTGAATTGCAGGTCCACTGCAGCGCTTTCTGTCTGCGCAGCACATGGAGATTCCCATACCATGCAGAAATTTTCAAAAGGCTCTCCGCCGTAACTTCCTGCAGCTCCGACTCCCCAGCCAGTCATCCAATAGCTGCCATCATTATAGCACCCACCGGAGTTTGCTTTCAGGTCAAAACTTGTCGGATGGTCGAGGATTTCACCAGCACTCACTCCAACAAACAGCAGCATCGCCGCTAAAATATATATCGGGTATTTCATTTTTTTCCCTCCAATTTATGGTGTTCAAGACTGACTTAAAAAAATTTAGCGTTTCCTCATGAACAGGAAAACACCTAATGCGCCTATCATTGCGACTCCGCCTGC
>JAGVFV010000161.1 GCA_020057445.1 archaeon
AATCCATACAACCCTGAATATATTTGTTGTTTTTTATTATGAGGAATGAAAAGAAAAATTCCTGCGATTAGAATAAAAAAACTTCTTTTATTCATACGTTGTTGATATCCGAAGTTTGCGTATATAAACTTTCCTCTTTCAGCTGATCAGACCAAAAAATCACAAGTCATCCGCTTAACTGAAATAGCCTCTCAAACTCAGTCTCATACTCTTTCGCCAGTTTCTCATCGTGGATGATGAGCACGTTCTCGTCATTGTTCCGGTCAGCGTTTGCCGTCGGGTTGAAGGATCCTGTGATGACTGTCTTGCCATCGATGATGAATATCTTGTCATGCAGGAGATAGGGCAGCTCATAGATGCGCACATCGAACCCTGCAACTTTCAGTTTCTCGAATTCGCTGTATTGCTGGATCTGCTGCTCTTCGAACACGCCACGGATGTCGAGGTCCTTCCTTGAAGCAAGATACTCGCCGATCCTGTCTGAGGTGAACGAATACGTGAGGAAATGCACACTCACCTTCGCGTCTCGAAGTGCGGCAAGCACCTTTGTCTCGCAATGGTCCTCAGGACAGAAGTAATTCTCGATCAAGACACCTGACAGGTTCACTTTCGGATGCTCTACAGGCTGCTTCTTGCTTTGTTCCCGCCGCAGATCATCGAATTCGGCAAGATAATTCTTCGCAAGCATCGGCGAGTCAATGACAACCACATTGTTCTGATGATTCGCCCCTCCGGCAGTCGGATTGTACGAACCCACCCATACAACCTTCCGGTCGAACACACAGAACTTGTCATGCATGAGGCCTGCCGCGTGGACCTTTGTCCCATACCCGAAGAACTGTTCATCATCGATCTCCACCTTCGCATCCTTCTCCTGCAATGCCGCCATCACGCCCTTGTCAGACAAATCATAGAACGCACAGACCGCTTCAGCATGACTGTCAATGAGCGAGACAAGTATCCCGCTGCAATTCGATGCTGGACAGAAATAAGCACTGATGCTTCCTTCATCCTGCGGGATGGATTCCTTGACGACATTTCCGGTAAATGAACAGGAAGAGAGGAAAAACAAGGCCGGGATCAGGCATGCGACTTTCCAAGACACTATATTTCTTGAACCACCCATGAGACCTGCTTAAGGAACCAGGATTCATAAACCTTTCCCTAAAAAAACCGGAAGAAACACGGATCGCGCCGGAATGAGAACAATACTGAACCAATTCCCTTCCTGTTCACAAGCTTTAAAAACAAGACTCCACCAAACACCCATTATGAAAAAACCAGTGAAGGGTCTCATCCTCGCGCTCATCATCGTCATTGTCATACTAGCCATCCTCACGATCTTCTTTCGGAAGCCAAGCCCGCCGACAAACACCATCATCCAAGTCGAGGACATCGAGAACCAATTCGGAGAGATCTCAGACTACAGGCGGGAAAACAACACGCCAGTCGGTGTCGAAAGCCAAGAATCGACGACAGCAACCATCAAGAACTCCAAAACCTCCATCGGCACGCAGATCATAGAATACAATACCAAGGCTGAATCAGAGAACATCTTTGACCTGCACGTCTCCAACCTCAATGCATCCCCCCACGATGAAGAGAGGAACATCAGCATCGGAGAGAAAGGAGTCATCTACAAGATCAACGTGGGAGACGAATCCATCTTCTACCTCCTCTTCTACAAAGACAAGAGCTTTGTCACGCTCACGCTCAACTACGCAAAGGCATCAGACGAGAAAGAGCTTGTCGGACTTGCGAAGACAATTGAGAAAAGGCTCAACAGCACAGACAGCTGAGCAAAAGAATCAAATCAACTAAGGCTCTGGCCGCCATCAACTATCAATAACGCACCTGTAATCGCGCTCGCATCATCAGAACAGAGGAACAAGATCGACTTTGCGATTTCCTCAGGCTCAATCAATCTCTTCAGATATATGTCATTCTTGAATTTTTCAATTGCCTCTTTTGTATAGGATTTCGCAAGATCAGTATTCGTCATGCCGGGAGCGACACAATTCACACGGATACTTGGCGCAAGCTCTTTTGCCATTGTCTTTGTAAGACTGATCAATGCGGCCTTCGAGCTTGAATAATCCACGATCGCAGGCCTGCCCTGATCAAACAACCCTCGGATTGATGAGACATTGACAATAGACCCTCCATCCGACATGAGTTCAACAGCATGCTTAGAACATACAAACGCCCCTGTGACATTTACCGCAAACGTCTTATTCCACTCTTCCAGAGATAATTCCCTGAATGGTCTTGCCTTGATATAGCCCGCATTATTCACCAACATGTCTAGCCGCCCGTATTTCTCCTTTATTTTCTTGAACATGCTTTCAATTTCCTTTTCCTTGCTCACGTCTGCTTTGATTACAGCACCATTTCCACCAATTTCCTTTAACACTGCACGGGCATTTTCTTCATGAGAGCAATAATTGATGATGACAGTCGCGCCTTCTTTCCCGAATAATTTTGCTGTCTCCGCGCCAATTCCCCGACTTCCGCCAGTGATCAAACATATCTTGCCCTTGAATCTCATACCACTAACCAAGCATATTGCATATATAAAGTTTGCTTCGGTAATGTCTGCAACTCGATTCTTACCATACCTAGAGGCGGTTCTGACAGCACAACGATCGCCCTGCTTACAGCCAACTGCCCCCAGTCATCCGCTTCTCACATTCTCTGCTCTTATTTCCAATACCTTTATATATCCTACACCCATTTTCCCCTTTGGTGATAGCATGACAATCATTGG
>JAGVFV010000088.1 GCA_020057445.1 archaeon
CCGGTGACGATCCCCTGGATGCCGAATTTCTCCTTCGCAGTCCGCATTGCATGTTCAAGGTCGATGAGTTCGTCTTCTTTTTTTCCCGCTGTCTGCTCGATGATGAGGGGGATTCCCATGGCTTCTGCCTGCAGCTGCGCAATCTCTATCGCTGGCGTGTGGAACATATAGGAGTCAGGATTCTTGCTTTTCATGGTGATGAGGCATGAGATGTCGTAATTCTGTTCCCGCATCGTGTGCAATGCGAGATGGGAGTCTTTTCCCGACGAGAAAAGCACGCCGAGCCTGACATTCGGGTAGGGATAGAATGTGCGCAGGTACGCTGATCTTGAGGAAAAACCGTTTTTCTTCGTAAGTTTCTGGAGCGCCCAGTCAAATTTGCTTCCATATTGGGCGGCGATCTTCTTTCGCTCTGTGAATCTATGGGGGATGCCAAGTTCGAGGAGGGCTTCGCGCAGGATGAGTTTTGAGGTTGTCGAGTTTATCTTATGGTGCGCAGGGACTTTCAATGCATAGGAAACGAGTTTGTTGTCAAGAAATGGCAGGCGAAGCTCGAGATTGTTGTGCATGGTGATGCAGTCATCCCGATAGAGGTCCCGCTCGTACATCTTCAGGAGTCCGAACAGGCAGTCCTCATTGACCAGCCGTTCATCCTGCACTTCAAGGAGCGTCCTTCGGTGCCGTTCGTACCCTGCGAAGAGCTCTTCTGAACCAAGGCCGGAGAAGATGACACGATGACCGTCTTTCTTTGCCGCTTCGCATGCGGCATACATTGTGAGTCCGACTCCGACTTTCACGACATTTGAGTCTTCTATCAATGGCACAAGGACCTTCAGGTATGTAGGAACATCATCTAACTTCACGTGGATTGTCTTGTGGTCGAATCCGAAATGATGCGCAGTCTCTTTCGCCCAGGAGACGTCTTTTGCCGTCTCATCGACGCTTGCCGTGTAGCAGGTGAACTGCACGTCCAGTTTCTGAAGGATCCATGCGATGGCGAGGGAATCGATCCCGCCTGAATAGAGGAGGGCGACTTTCTGATCAGGGATGCGCTTCTCTACTGCCGTAGTGAACAGGTCTGCGACCCTTTTCTTCATGACAGAGTGGGGATCTTGGCATTCGGGGATGATGGAGAAGGACGGCCGCTCTTTTGCCGTCAATGTCTTGAGCGCAATGTCATAGATCATGGTTGTCCGTGGATTGAGTTCTTCGATGATTGAGTATCCTGCGGCAAGCAGCGCTTTTCTCTCTGACGCAAAGGCGAATCCGTTTTCCGTCGTATACCAGAGCGGCTTCTCTCCGATGATGTCCCGGCAGATGGTCACCTTTGTCCCGGACCAGTGCGCGAATGCGTATGGCCCGTCGAGCATGTCAAGGATGGCAAGTCCTTTCTTTTGGAAGAGTCGGAAGAGCAGCTCTGCATCATTTATTGCATTTATGTTGTGCGTTGTTGCAAGCTTTTTCCAGTTGTAGATCTCGCAGTTGGCTGCAAAGACCGCGTGCTTCTCGAAGAAAGGTTCAGGATGGCTGCCGACGATGGAATGGAGCACGTGGCCAAGGACATTCTTTCCTTGAATTTTCTCATTGTGGAGCTGTTCCGGGGTTTTTGTGATTGCAAGGTGCTCGTAGTCGCAGAGGCCTGCAGCATCCCGTCCTCTCTCGTTCATGGCGATGAGCCCTTTGATCGCCTTCTCTTTTGCTGATTCTGTGTTGAAGATGCCGATGATGCCGCACATGAACAAGAATGGTCGGTTTGCCTTTAAAAAGCTTTCAGCCAGAAAAGAATATAAAGACAATACTATTTCTAAATGAAATGGTTGAGTACTCAATCAATGTACAGCTTGAAAATCTTTTGCAGCCACCTCCCGATGTTCCAGGATGGAATGAGGACTATCGAGGACCTCCTATTGAAAAAACAACCATACAAAATGCACGCACGTACATCAGCCTCCTTAGAGTAAGGATGCAAGAAAGAAATGTACAAGTCGATGATCATCCATCCATTTCAAGAGATAATGAAGGAGGTATTGATGTTGCTTGGTACCGGGATAGTTATGACCTTCTGATGAATGTAGAAACGGGAAAACCAGCAGATTTCCTTTTCGAGAACAAAAAGAATAAGGCAGAAAGTTTTCACGCAACCTTGACACTTGACGGAAAGGTAATATGAATAGCACTAGGTTTATAAATTAGTCTGCATCTTTTTCTTCCCATGCTCCTCTTCGCCGATCTCCACATCCACAGCAAATATTCCCGTGCTGTCTCGAAGGACATGCTTATCCCTGCCCTTGAGTCGCATGCGAAGATCAAAGGGATCTCCTTGCTTGGCACTGGAGACGCCCAGCATCCGAAATGGTATTCTCATCTGAAGGAGCATCTGGTGAAGGAAAAGGACGGCATTTATTTCACCAAATCCGGCTTTCCTTTTGTCTTGTCCACTGAGATCTCGCTCATCTACAAGAAAGCGGAGAAGACGCGAAAGGTCCACTTTGTCCTGTTGTTCCCTTCTTTTGCCATCCTTGATGAGTTTATCGCCTATTTGCTTTCGAAGGGAAGGATTGATTATGACGGCCGTCCCATCTTCAAAATTGATAGTGAGCAGTTTGTGCATGATGTCAAGGCGATCAGTGATGCTGTGGAGATGATACCTGCCCATATATGGACCCCTTGGTTCTCTTTGTTCGGTTCCATGTCTGGGTTTGACAGCATCGAGGACTGCTTTGGTAAGGAAGCAAAGCACATTTTCGCTTTAGAGACAGGCCTTTCCAGCGATCCTCCGATGAACTGGCGTCTTTCCCAGCTCGACCGGTTCACCTTGGTCTCTTTCAGCGACAGCCATAGCTTCCATCCTTGGCGGATGGGTCGGGAAGCGACGATATTCGATATCCCTTTGACCTACTCTGCGCTTATTTCAGCTCTACGGACAAAGAAAGGGTATGTGGGCACTATTGAAGTCGATCCTTCTTATGGAAAGTATCATTTTGACGGGCATCGGAAGTGCAATATAAGCAGGGATCCTGTCAAGAAACAAGGAGACATCTGCCCAGTCTGCAAGAAAAGGCTGACCATAGGGGTGGCGCACCGTGTCGAAGAGCTTGCAGACAGGCCTGCGGGTTACGTTCCGAAGGGTGCTTCGAAGTATTATCGCCTGCTTCCGTTGCACGAATTGCTCTCCTTTGCATTGAAGAGGGGCATTGCTACAAAAGGGGTGCGGGAGGCAGCTGCAATGCTCCTTGAAGGCGTCCCTGAGCTTGATGTCCTGCTGCATATGAATGAAAAAGAGCTCATCTCGCGGTCTTCAAAAGGGATAGTCGCCCTTATCCTGAAGAATAGGGCCGGCGCTCTTACAGTCATCCCTGGTTATGATGGGGAGTATGGAATTCTTTCCTGATGATATTCAGGATGTCTGTTTTCTTCGGACAGGTACGCCTGAATAATCCGGAGGGACAGTCCATAATGATATGATGTTGTAATGGATGGCCGCATCTGCTCCGAATTCGACTAGGCGGTTGAGCATGTGCTCCTTGTCTCCATAGATGAATTGGACTTGTCTGTGTAGATCGATGATCTCGTATTCTTCTCCTTTTAATGTGTTGTATTCTGCAAGGTTTCCAGGGAACAGCTCTATCTTTGCCATTCGGGCTTCGAGGTCTGCCTGATGTTGTTCCTTTTGCCTAAGTTGCTCTTCCTTTCTTGCATCTTGCGCTTGCCTTTCTTCGCGGGTTTTGAATAGTCTCATGGTAGGTCACCTGGATAGGTCATATCGCTGCATAATATCAATTCATTTTACTGATTTTGCCGTTTTGCCGCATTGAAAAATCACAAAATATATAAACTAGTAGCCTTTTTTGTATATTTGTAGCTAAATAAATGCATTCAAACTATGATGAACAGACGAGAATTCCTTATCGGATCAGCACTATCATTCCTAGCATATGGCATTGCAAAGGCAGAAGACACAGTTGGGGGTTTGACAGGATCGATACGCAACCTTGACGAATACGAGGTTGCGGACCGGTTCTTCCGTTCGCTTCGGCCAAGCCCTCTCGAAGGATTGTCTTCCATCACGCTAAGCTATGCTCTGGATTCTGGGATGAAATTCAATGGCATCGGTGACATCTATCTCAGGCGGGATACTGGATATGTCGCTGGCGCGCGCGTGCAGAAGAGCGGCGGCCTTGGCTTACAGGTAAAAAAGATCATAGGCATCCTGCCTGGAGTCTCCTCCCCAAACCTGAATGTAGGTATTGAAAGCCATCTTGACATGGTAGACGGCAGGCTAAAGCCAAATCGCCTTGAAGTGACTGATTATGAACATGAACAGAAGAAAACCATGGTCTGGGGAAGAAGACAAGAAGAGGATGAGATGCTTGCCCCGTATGCCTTTGAAGATCCGCTCTCCCGTTTCAGCAATTACGTGTTCCTTGATGGCATGGACACCCTGACTGACCGCATCGTGAGCCTGACGACAAAAGGAGACATGCAAGAGGCGGCGATAAAAACAGTGCACGAGCCCCACATGAAAGACGGACGCCAATTCGAATACAAGATGAAGATGCGGGGAGGAGTGATGGGCATGGTCGAGGGCGATGTGTCCATGAATCTTGCCAAGCAAGGAAGGATCCGCCTTCCGGTCAATGCGTTTGCAGACTTGATGGGTACAGGAGTCTATATCAGGCTTCTTGATGCAAAGACAGTGTATTCTTAGTCGTTCGGGCATCAGACAACCGCAATATTTATAAAAGAGTGCAACTCTTCGGTAGTGAATAACGATATTTTGAAATATGGACCGAAGAGCATTTTTAGGATTCCTGGGGACTGCTGTAGCAGCGTATGCGTTCCCCAGAAAAAGCCTTGCAGATATGTCAAGTAGGCAAAGCATTGAAGATTCGCTTATCGTTGATCCGATCGACTTGCAGAAGGCTGAATCCCTTGCTGCAGCAGTGGAGAATGATGAAGACTCATTCGACAAAGGCAGACAATTTCTTGAAGCCTTGCATGAGCCTCCGATGGAAGGGCTGCAGAAGATCTTGCTGGAATACGAATTTTCAACCAGGTATACCGTATTGATCGTCGGATTACCTCTCACAGGCAGGGCATCCATCATGATGGAAAGGAAGAATGGAGGATATGACATAACGGCAAGGATCAAGAAGATGGGAGGCGCTGCCTACAGGATCGGGCAGGTATTCTCTTTCCTGCATCTGAAGAAGCTTCCCAACATCGATTACGAGATACAATCAAAAATGGCGTTTGAGAATGGCAAGTTCGTGCCGGTAAGTTTCCGCAAGAACGATAAGGAAAAGCATGTCGAGGAAGTGCTGGAATTTTTCCCAGGGTATATACTGCATAAGCAGACAGGCACAACCCAAGAATATCATGGAGAACCGGATCCGTTCTCCATGTTCTTTTCTTATCTGCTCCTGGATAAGCAAGATACAACAAGGGAGATGATGGTCAATCTGTCCAAGAAGACAGGAGTTGATTATACGCTCGTCGAGACTGTCAAGGAAGAGGTAGTTGTCGATGATAAGACGTATTCGCACAAGATGCGTGTCAAGGGAGACGTGATGGATATGGTCAAAGGAGGCATCTCTTTTTCCAATGTCGATGATGGCAGACACAGGATTCCAGTCAGGGCATTTGTCCCACGGTTCAAGGTCGACCATGGCGAATATGAGATCAAGATCAAGCTCAAGACTGCAGTGCCGACATATGACCAATGACGTGCGGGCTTCACCTTATTCTTAGGTCGCATTGAAAGGTTCGCTTCGCTCACCGGGTAGCAGCTGCTCATCTCCTGGCCCATTCTCAGTTGGCACTGCGTCCCCGAGGGGGCATCCCCCCGC
>JAGVFV010000080.1 GCA_020057445.1 archaeon
AGTTTTGGGTCTTTGAGCAGCGGGTAGGTGACAGAGAGCATGTGGTCTGCGATCTGAATGCGTCTGAGGGCGTTTTCCCTGTGCTGTTGGAATGTTTCCATCGTATTATTTCAAGTGCAGGATTGCGGCGGCAAGGTCTCCTTCGCTTTCTCTGAGCGCTTCTTTTGCCTTGTCATAGGAACAGTTCGCTTGGTCCATGACTGTCTTTATGTCTTCTTCAGAAGTGGCGGATACTTCTTCAGGGTCGCCGACGATTTGGAATGTTTTTTGGCCCATCGCGCTCACGATGGAGACTTGCGGGTTTCGGATGAGGATGTCTTTTCCTTCGCACTTGATGATGACTTCTTTTGCCTCGATTTCTTCCGATTCAATGCCCATGCGGCGCATTGCCTGCTTCATCATCCTTGGGTTCATGCCAGGCATCATGTGAGTGGTTTGAGGACGTTGAGAAGAATTTCCATGATGATAACGAGGATGGTGAGGATGATGACGTGCGCGGGTTTTAGCTCTATCTTGGACTTGTAGTCATCAAAGTATCTGGTGATGCCTGCGCCTGATGTCGGCATGGATATTTTGTCGTCTCGTGCCATGGTGGAAAATGTAAAAGAGGTCATGTTTATAAAGTTTGCCAAGAAAAAGAGGGCAGATTGTCATGTGTTGTTGCATCCCCTTTGCAGAGCTGTCGTATCGGTTTATACGTAGGTGATGGTGCGGAAAAAGAGAATGCGCTGACTTCCGTTCCGTTAGCTGGCCGCAGTTGTTATTTGCAGCATATTTATAAATGAACGAGGATTTTCTGGCTTTGTAGGGTAGCGTTTGACTGCCGGTAGGATATATGGATGTCAGTCCCCGTCACAGGGGTGGTGTCCCGTGTTCTGCTGAGGAAAGTCCGCCCACACGAAGACAGGATTAAGCGCTGTCTGCTTTCAGTTAGCTGACCGCCGCGCTCTGATCCTTGTCGGAAATGGCTGCTCGCGCTAGCGAGAACGTGAAAGCGTTGGCAACCGCTCAAGAAACGAGACCCCCTTTCCGGAAGCTATGAGGCACTGCGAAGGTCCTGGCGACAGGGTCGAGATAACCTGCCGAGCGATGATGGACGGGAATGGATGAAACGGCGAGCCCCGGCTTGTGCAAGTCGAATTCGACGCTAAGTAGAATGTCAAAAGTATCCGTGCGGATAGAGTCTGACGGATCCGTTTGGCTGAACTCGGTTAGCTGCGTTCAGTCAGCTGATACAGATATGCTCTGTTCACGGCAACAAAAGGCGGCTTATGTCTACCCTACACTCTTTTTGGAAATATTTATATTGGGTCGGATAAAAGGAACTTCATGTCTGATCCATTTCATGAAATCCGAGAGGTTTTTTCTGCGAGGTTTGGTCCTTCCCTTTTTTTAGAATTAGCTCCGTTGCAGGATTCATTATGGATCAAAGTTGGCGTGACCGGTTCTGATGGCTCTTTCTTTGTGACGACGGTGTCTGGAGACTCCGCATATCGTGATATGATTCAGGTCGAGCGCCAGAAGGAAGGTTGGGGCACGAAACTCGTGCTTGCCATGGATTTCGTCTTGAAGGAGTTGGGGGTGAGGTCTTCTCTTGGTCACGTCACCAATTTTAACGTAGTGAGGATTCTTGAAAAGGCATATGGGCGGGAAAAGCTGACCTTTTTTCGGAAAAAATTCGGCGGCCTTGGAGAACAGATCTCGTATGAAGAAGCGCAGCAGATTCCAGAAAGCACGGGTTATTACGTCAGTGTGACTCTTTAGCAGTTCTTGATGTGCGCCCGTTTTCCTTCGTAGGTGACTTCGAGGAAGTCTCCAGGGTTGCAGGGTTCTGTGAAGGTGAGTTTGCAGGTCTCTTGTTTTTCTAGTGTTCCGTTCACAGGGCATCCTGCATATATGGGATTGTTGTTTTTCAGGAGCATGAAGTCTGTGGAGTTGAGTGGCTTTATGCCGGTGTTTTGCATGATGATGTAGCCTGGATTCTTGGTATCCGCATTCCTGAATCCTGTTTCCTTGAGCATGCCCTTTGCAAAGTTCGCATTGACCGTTGCGAGGCATCGTTGGAGAGTCTGGGGCTCTTCGTTTGTCGCAGCGCAGGGTACGTCGTTCTGCTGGAAGAAACGGATGACTTCGTCATTGAGCTTCATTGCCGAGGTCTTCTCTTGGTTGAGGATGCTGATCTTGAAGAGGAGGAATATGAGTGTAAGAAAGAGGAGGATGACGAAGATGAGGGAGGCGCTTCTTGTTTTGTCCATTGCTTATTTTCTAATGCCTTCTTTTTTAATACTTTTCGCATAGCGCAGGATAAATGAGATGATGCCGATGATGATGAGGGTTGCCCAAAATGAGGTGGTGCTTATTTTTCCTAATACGAAGAAGAAGAAATTGAGGACGAGGATGAGGATGAGAAAGAGTGCAAGCAGGTGAAGCAGTTTCATGGGGAGACCTCGAACGTGACGTGTGTGGCAAGGATGATTCGGGCGCTCGTCCTTTGCATGATCTGGTCTACGAAGATGACGCTTCCATCTTTGAAGTAGAATGAGTCTTTTTCTTCGAGCGGTTTTGTCCTTTGTCCATTGACGATGAAGATTGCTGCCGCTTTATTGTTGCTTGTGCCAAGGAACGCGAGGGAGATGGTATGGGTCTGCGTGTCCTTGAATGCCCTTGTTTCCTGCTCGCCAAGCATGATGAGGTTTGTCTTTTTTCCGAGGGAATACCAGAATTGTACATATCCTGTGCTTTCTTTTCGTTCGCGGGAGACATTGGCTAGCAGGATGGTGATGTTCTCCAGGGTGCCGTTCTCTTTTTCTTGGAGATTGAGGTGTGCAGCCGGTGTTGAAAACGTGATGAGCGTTCCCGTGTCTTCGATATGTATCTGCTTGCCTTGGAAAGTGATTGTTTCTCCTGCAAATGCGGTGTATGTGGTCGGTTGGACTGGTTTTGGGGCGGGAGGTATTGCTTGTGGAACAGCAGGTGCGATTTGTGATGGTTCCTGCGGTACATACTTTTCTTGTGTCGTCTCTTTGATGACATATGCTGTCTCTGAGCTTGAGCAGGAGGTAATGACAAGAAGCACGCATGCCAAGATGATCTCCATTGTCCGTAATGCCATATATTGGAGTTATGTATGCGGAATATAAAAAGATTAACATTTAAATAGGAGTGAATGATAAAATGTTCGCATGGGTGCAAGCGCAGTGAAGTATTCTTTGTTCTTCTTGGTATTTCTCGCCATGGTCGGCGCAGAGATCGTCTTGAATCAGGAGAGTGTCTATGACGGTCTTATCCCCCATAAACAGTTGGCTGCGGGGGACATGGTGACGGGGAACGTCGTCAGCGAGGAGGGGGAGTCACCGGGTAGTTTTTTTGTCCCTGTCTTGATCATCCTGTTCATCATCGTGAGCCTCTTTGCCTGGCTGAAACGGAAGTCGTTATGGATCATCGAGCATGACGGCTCTGATTATGGCCGTCTTGTCCTTCGCATCATGCTTGGCATTGTCTTCATGATTCTCGGTTTTGAGTTTAGCCCGACTTTTGTCGGTTACGCTCTTGCCATGCTCAAGCTCATCCTTGGCGTCCTCCTTATCGTGGGGTTGTTCACCCGTCCTGTCGCTTTTGTCGGATTTTTCTATTTCTTGTCGTTCTTTGCAGGACCGTTTGATCTTGTGATGACTGTCGTGCTCTTGGGAATCTCTCTTTGCGTGATCCTTCTTGGCGCGGGAGTGTATAGTATCGATTACGACCTGTCGGAAAAGCGTCGTCGGCCGAAAGCGAGGGTTTAGGCTTCAGATTATTCTATTGAACGCTCTTTCCAGCTCTATAATTCCACAGGATTTTTAGTTGAAGAAGCGGAAATAGTGTTCTCTCATGCTGAAATGGCTAGAGTCTCCGAGGATGATGTGATCGAGGATGGGGATGCCGACCAAGTCAGCCACTTTGAGCAAGCGTCTCGTGATGTCGATGTCTTCGTTGCTTGGTGAAGGGTCTCCTGTCGGGTGGTTGTGGGCAAGGATGATGTGCGCAGCTGATTCCTGGATTGCCGCCTTGAAGAGCTCTCTCGGGTGGACGAGGGAAG
>JAGVFV010000099.1 GCA_020057445.1 archaeon
AACCTCCCCGACGAGGCAGCGGACAGGTGATCTTCAGGCTTGACGCCTCCTGCTATAATGAGAAGACCATCCTCTGCCCGAGCGACCAGAAACAGAAGGGCACGTCAGGCATCATCACCCTGAACTACAATCTGACGCCAAGTGAAGAATCGCTTAAGGGAACATTCGGGCAAAAGCTCGAGACATTTAGCAAGATACTTGCCGAAGCAGACGCGAATGCGAAGGCAGGAGACGCATTATTCAATGCGATCCCCGAATCCTTCGAGAGACAAAAGCTCGAGAAAAAATCTATAGAGCTGACAAAGGACATAAGCCATTACCGCATGCGCTTATATCAGGCGATGGAACTCTGGACTGCACAGAACTATGATCAGCTCCCCGATGCCCTCACTTCGCAGGATGAATTGGAGATCAATATGACACGGGAAGTCTCCTATGAGTATACCAATGCCACAGTCGACTTGGCAAGATTCGTCAACCAGAACACAGGTCTTATGGATGGATTTGAAGCAAAGAAACCTGAACTTCTCTCTTTCGCTCTCTTTCTCGCCGACAGGCCAAATCCGGCCACGCGGACTTTGCATTCCAACATCTCATTGCTCGCTGAAGACTACCGACAGGCAAGGGATTCAGGATCAGAATTAATCCTTCACGAGGAAATGCGACGGATAGACCAGAACGCGCTCGATCTTACACATGCATATCGTTCCATACGAAGGAAAGAGGATCTGCTGCTCTCGTATGGCGAGAAACTCCTATTCCTCAAGAATGTCTCGCTTAATTCATCTGCAAAAGGCTGTAGCCTGATGGCTGAGATCATAGACAAGATGGATGCCGCAAACACGAAAACAGTCAACCTGACCAATGAGACATTAGATGAGGCTGAGAGCGGAATCACGTACACTGCATTGAACCTTATGCAGAACGTCTCATCAGAAGACCTGCTTTTCCTGGAAATCAATTCCATCATCCCATCGAACGCCTCCAATTTCTCGAGCGCGATTCTCTCCATAACCCGCTACCAAAGATATGTAGATCACTATTGCCCGGATGGGAGCACCAGTTTCAGGAACATCTCCCTCTACCTGCTCAAACAACAGAACAACACCCGGGATTTCATCAATACGACCCTCCACGTGCCCAAAGTCACAGATACATTCATCCCTCCAAATCCTCCGCTCTGCTGCCTGCGTTCCCTCTGCACCCCTTGCTCTTCATCCTCTGCACATCCGCCCGTCCTCTTCATACACGGTCACATGCTCAATGATGCGAACGATCCTGAATCCTCAGCACATATCTTCGTGCCCATCCAGCGGAAGCTCGAAGGAGAAGGCATGATCGACTTCGGGGAGTTCTACCTTACAGATCAAAATATACCCTATGGAGATTGGGGGCGCACAAACGCGTCCATCACCGTCAGGTCAAGCTATTATTACCTAACGTATCTCAGCCTTGGCGAATATATCATCACCACCCAGAAAAGCGAGAACATAGAGACGTATGCGCTACGGCTCCACGACATGATCGAATCCCTCAAATACAGGACTGGAAAGCCAAACATCACCATCATTGCCCACTCCATGGGAGGCCTGGTCGTCCGCCAATACCTTGCGCTCTTTGGCAGCGGATCCGTCGACCAAGTCATCCTTATCGGGTCGCCAAACCAAGGAATATCAGGGACAATCCGGCAGTTCTGCAAGACGTTCGGGTCGGCAAGAGAATGCGATGACATGACAGAAGGAAGCATCTTCCTCAGCAGGCTCAATGCGAACCCACCTCAGGCGGGCGTCTTCATGATCCGCGGGACTGGCTGCAGCATGGACGGAGGAGACGGAGACGGGATTGTCCTTTCTAAGAATGCAGTCCTTCCTGGCGCGGAGAACATCGCAGTCAATGGGACCTGCGAGAGGAGATTTGGGACAAGCCTGCACTCAGACCTCCTTGACCCAGAACAATACCCCCTGACGTATGAACTGATCGTGAAGATATTGAAGAAAGAGTATCCGCTGATGCCTCGTTAGGCATCAGCCTGGAATGAACTCTTGAAAATAATTACTTTGCTTTTCCAAGGATGCGGAAGACTTTTGTGCCGCATTTTGGGCAAAGTCCTTTCATGGCTCGCATGCCATTCTTCATCGTGGTCTCTTTGCCATCCTTGATCTCAACTTGTTTCTTGCATTTCATGCATCGTCCTTGTACCATGTAATTCACCTCACGGTACAGTGCCTCTTATGGTCCCTATTATTAAACTTTTCCCTATTTTCTATAGGAAACAGAGGTGTTTGTTCTATTCTATGCGCTATCTTTATAAATGCCTACATATTATAATTAACAATGGTTAACAAGAAAACCGGCGAAAATGAACATAGAGAACGTAAGGAACGACCTGAAAATGCCCTATCTGGCAAAAAACAGTCAGGAAATGTTGGCTTTGACAGAGAGCAGATCATCACTGCGATAAAAACTGTCAACGACCCTGAGATAGGAATAGACATCTGGACGCTTGGCCTCATCTATAAGATCGAGATCGACAAGAAAGCAGTCACGATCACGATGACTCTCACGACGCCCATGTGCCCTTACGGCCCCATGCTCATGGACGAGGTCAAGGAAAAGGTGCAAGAACTCGGGGCCATAGTCACGCTCAACCTCGTCTTTGACCCGGTATGGCAGCCAAGCGAAGAACTCAGGGCGATGCTCGGGATATGATACAGTTTTTTTCTTATGACTTGTTCCTTCTTGCCTTACTTCTTTCCTAACTCATCGATCATCCCTTCGATGATCTTGAACCCGTCCTGCCAGAACGATGCCTTTGATATGTCTATCCCGACTTCCTTTGCGATATCAGCAGGGCTTGCAGACCCTCCTCGCGAGAGGAGAGTGATGATCTTCTGGGCAAATGGTTGTCCCTCCTTCTTATACCGGGCGTAGAGCGCGAGCACGAACAGATTGCCAAACGCGTACGCATAGCAATAGAACGGCGTGTGGAAAATGTGGGGCACATACGACCACTCATACCTGAACAGGGGATCGATCTCGATCCCTGGCCCGAGCTGCTTTTTCAACAAGCGAAGATACTCATCGCTCATCTCATCGATGGTCGATCCTTTCGCGATCATGTCATGCGCCTTCTTCTCGAAGATGACGAAACCTGCCTGCCTGATGATCGTCGCATACATCTCATCGATCTTTGAGAATATCATGATCCTCGCTTCTTTCGGATACCTCTTCTTCATCTGCTCAGTCAGGAGCATCTCGCCAAAGATGGACGCGGTCTCTGCGAGAGGAAGGCATGCATCCTGGGTGAATTCAGTCTCCTGTGCGGCAAGGCCATAATGCACAGCATGGCCAAGCTCATGCGACAAGGTCTCCACATCCCGAAGGCTTCCGACATAGTTCAACAGCACATAGGGAAGCACGTCAGTTGCAAGACCTGCGCAAAACGCGCCCGTGTGCTTGTTCTTCGTGATTATCGAATGCACGTGCTTCTTCTCTATGACTTCCTTCGCGAGCCTGCCAAAATCAGGAGAGAACTCAGTGAACGTCTCGAGGACAAGGCGCACTGCCTCATCATACAGGATCCCCTTTCGTTCCTCCTTCAATGGAGCATAGATGTCAAACCGTCTCATCCTCTTCAACCCTAATTCTTTCTGCTTCAATGCGAAGAAACGATGGAAGAGGTGCTCGTTCTTTTGGCAGACAGAAAGCAGCGTCTCGATCGCCTCGTCAGGGATGTCATTCATCACATTGCGGACAGAAATCGGGCTCTTGTACTTGCGGATGCCGATGTTCTCTTCGCGCCAAGTATTGCAAGTCGCGCGGTATATCTCTCCGATGACGTCCTTGTATCCTTCATATTTGGTGAGCAGTGTCAGGTATGCTGTCTCTCGCACCTTTGGATCATTGTCCCGGAATCTTTCCATGACCTCATTATGCGTCAAGGCCTTCCCGTCGATATCGTACATGAACTGGCTCGTCAGCATATTGAACACTGTCGTCAGGCTTGATATGCCTGAGGCATGCAGGACATTGCTGATAAATTCCTCTTTTTCAGAAAGAGTATATTGCCTTGTCTGTCGCACCTGCTCAAGATAATATCTGTACTTGCCCGAGACGGCGAGATATTTTTCTGCAGCATCATCTGACAGGTCCTTGAACCAGAGCGAGATGAACAGAAGGCGATTGTCGATCTGCGTCAGGAACATCTGCAGGCGGGAAAGGTCAGCAGACGCCTTCTGGTCTGCAGAATTCTCCATGAAACGGAGATGCGCATGCCCGCCAAGCTTCGAAGCCTTCTTCTTCAGCTCTTCAAGATTGCGCATCAATCCGAGAAAGCGCTTTGGAGACAAGTCTTTCAGGTTCTTCCTCTCCTTTTCAAGACTGACGCATATGCGTCCGATCTCCTGCTCAGCGCCTGATTTTGGCGCGATCTCCGACAGGTCCCACTTGGAAAGCGTGTATGCCATCAGCATGCATGAAATCAAAACCTATATAAAGCTTTCCTCTCTAGTCAACGATTGTGAAGAAAAACTGCGATCAAAGATTGTCAAAGGCATGAAATCAGCTCAAGACTAATATCTATTGAGAACCAATGATTAGAGGTGAGTTATGTACGATTGCATCATCATCGGAGGCGGACCATCAGGGATATCTGCAGGCACAAGGATTTCGCAGCTTGGCGGAAAGGTTGTGATCATCGAGAAAGACAGGATCGGAGGCGTCTGCACCAATTGGGGATGCATCCCCACAAAAGCCATGCTCGCCTCTGCGAAAAGCATCCATGACGCTCTTCTGGCAGAACGATTGGGAGTGACTGCAAAAGTCTCTGCCGATTTCCGCAAGGTCATCTTCCACCGTGATGAGCAAGTCAAGGCTTCTCAAGAACATAACCTTGCCATCCTCAAGAGCCATGGTGTCGAAGTCATCATCGGCGAAGGACTGATCAAGGACAAGAACACAGTCATAGTCAATAATAATGAATATGGAGCAAAGAATATCATCATCTGCACAGGATCAGACACAAAAAGCATCCCAGGCATCAATTTCAATTCAAAGATCATCTCGAGCAAAGAGCTTGTCACCATCAGGGAACTCCCAAGACACCTCGTCATCATCGGCGGCGGGGTCATAGGGCTCGAGTTCGCGAGCATCTTTGCACATCTCGGAAGCAAAGTGACCATCATAGAAGCGTTTGACAGGCTGCTCTATTCCGAAGATGCGGAGACGGGCGACGCGATCAAGAAGGCACTCGAAGAAGCAGGAGTGCAGATTCTCCTCTCGACCAAGGTCGACACCATAAGCCAGACACAGGTCATCACCCGAGGAAAGAAGATCAGCTATGACAAGACGCTCATCGCCATCGGACGGTATCCTCTCATCGATGCTGTGACGTGCAGCCGTCTTGGCATCCAGCATGACAAGACAGGCATCAGGATCAACGACCGGATGCAGACCTCTGTCAAGAACATCTATGCCATAGGCGACGCCACAGGAAAAAGCGTCCTTGCCCACGTCGGGCAGCGCCAGGGCATCATCGCAGCGGAAGCGATCATGGGAAAGAAGACACAGCCGATCATGGCAATCCCACGCTGCGTCTATTCCATACCAGAGATAGCCTGTGTCGGAAAGACAGAAAGCCAAGCCAAAAATCCGACGACAGCGACATTCCCCCTCTCTTATAACGCAAAAGCCATGCTCGAAGGGACGACTGAAGGATTCATCAAGGTCATCATGGAAGGCAAAAGGATCGTCGGATTCCAGATGGTCGGCCTCAATGTCACGGAACTCGTGCATGAAGCAGGCCTCATCATCGAGAACAACATCTCACCGGAAGATGTCATGAAGACCATCCACGCGCACCCGACTGTTGGAGAAAGCATCAAGCTTGCGGTGCAGAAAGCGATGGGAGAATGCGTCGACATTCCGAAAGGCGCTTAACGCGGCATTCTTTCGCCTTCAGGCGTGTACTTGTCCCCGGGGATGCTCGGGAACTGCAAGGTCACGCCAGCGTACGGCGGCACGACAATCTTCTTCATCGCGTGGACATTACCTGGCTCTGCGATGAGCACGCCATATTTTTCAAGCCGTATAGTTTCTCCGTCGACTTCGAAATCCATCTTGCCGCCGAGGCCAACATACGCTTCGACAGTGATGCCATGTTTGTGCGGCGCCTCTTCAGCACGGAGATGGAACAGGTAATCAGTGCCGACACCAAGCGCGACAGAACCGCGAGCATACATGAGATGCCAACCGTTAGGGCTCATATCATTCCGGCGGGAATGCGCAGGAGCGATGATGCCCCACGGCTGCTCTTTGATATGTTCGGAATTCTTTTCATCATCCGAGATAAAATCAATCCCTGGGAAAGGGGAATTCAACAAAGACGAGACATAAGACCATTCCTTTGCATCCTTTCCTTCCAATAAGGCGAAAAAATCCTTATGATCATCATTCAGTTTTCGAAGATACGATAACTCATCCTCATGCAAGGTCACCATCAAGGCTTCATTCGTATCTTCCATATTTATGCCTACTTCATTGCCAGGATCCACCTTCACTGCGCAGCGTTCAGGGATGAAATGGACATTGCCATCCACCGCAATCTCCAAAGGACTGAGCGAATACAAATACCGTGTCTTATCAGATGGGCCGGGTGCTGGCGTATATCCTTGGATGTACATGTCTATGGTGAATCCTGATTCAGGAGTGCCGTACACGACAGGGTCATTATTCAGATCATGCTTCATGAGATCACCACTTGAGAAGAATGAAGACCAACTTATAAATATATCTATGCATGGGACCGAAAAACATTTAAGCACTGTGTACATACACATACACATGGCAACCAAAACGATCTCGATAACAGACGAGGCATATACCATACTCAAGTCCTGGAAAACGGGGGGCGAAAGCTTCTCTGACGTCATCACAAAGATCGGAAAACGCCACAGGCTATCTGCGTTTGCAGGGACGCTATCCGAGAAAGAAGGCAAGGCGCTTGAAGAGAGCATCGCAAGCTCCCGGCGGCTTTCGAGAAGGAGGATAGCGCGCCTGTGATACTCGACACCTCATTTCTCATTGACCTCCTGCGCAACAGGCCTGACGCTGTCATGCTCTCAAAAGAGATAGAGGAATACGAGATCATCAAGTGCTCTTCCATCACTGCATTTGAAATCTATCAGGGATGCGAAGGACCGGCAAAAAAGAAAATCGATGACCTTTTCCAGAGCATCATCATCCTCGATGTCACCCTCCAGATCGCGAAGAAAGCAGG
>JAGVFV010000090.1 GCA_020057445.1 archaeon
AGGATCAAGAATTATGAGCGATTCAAGGCACGTCCGCACGTGAAGTTCGGTTCAGGTCCATTGAACTGGTTCCTTCGAAAGATTAAGCGCTCATGAAGCCTTTCCGTTCTTAACTATGGTTAAGTTTATAAAGGGCTGTTGTTTATTCTATCCGTTTTGGAGCATATCATGCGAAGAGAATCTCATAATGGTCGGAATGCGGAAAATCTGCGGCTGAAAAGCCCGCTTGGATTGTCTGAGAACATAGTCAGGCTGATCTCAAAGCAGAAGGATGAACCTGCGTGGATGCTCCAGAAACGACTCGCGTCTTTCGAGATGTTCCAGAAGCGACCCATGCCATCGTGGGGTCCGAACCTTGACGGCCTTGACCTTGCGAAGATCCGTTATTACATGGAACCTGATGCGAAGCATAACGCGACTGATTGGAACGACGTGCCAAAAGACATCAAGAAGACATTTGACAGGCTCGGCATCCCGAAGGCAGAACAGGAGGTGCTTTCTGGCGTCGGCGCCCAGTACGAATCGCAGGTGGTCTATCATAATCTGAAGAAGGAATGGGACGCGAAAGGAGTCATTTTTGAGGATATGGATGTCGCAGTGCAGAAGTATCCTGGGATCGTCAAGGAGTATTTCATGACGTGCGTCCCGCCGAATTACCACAAGTTCGCGTCACTGCACGGCGCTGTCTGGAGCGGCGGAACCTTCATCCTCATCCCGAAGGGAGTCAAGATGAATCTTCCTCTGCAGGCGTATTTCCGTATGAACGCAAAGGCTGGCGGCCAGTTTGAGCACACCCTCATCATCATCGAAGAGGATGCAGAGGCGCATTACATCGAAGGATGCTCTGCTCCGCGGTATGATGTGGCAAGCCTGCATGCGGGCTGCGTCGAGGTCTTTGTCAAGAAGCACGCGCGGATGCGCTATTCGAGCGTGGAGAATTGGAGCAAGAACACGTACAATCTCAATACCAAGAAGGCGATCGTCGAGGAGGGGGGCATCATGGAATGGGTCGGAGGCAACATGGGCTCTGGAGTGACAATGCTCTATCCTGCCTCGGTCCTGAATGGTCGTGGCGCCCAAGCCCACCATATCCAGATCGCTTTTGCCGGCCCTCTGCAGAACCAGGATACAGGCGCAAAGGTGATTCATGCCGCGTCAGATACGACATCGACAGTCATCTCTAAGAGCATCAGCAAGGATGGGGGAATGACCACGTATCGCGGGCTCTTGAAGATCGCAAGAGGCGCAAAAGGCTGCAAGTCGAGCGTGCGCTGTGATGCGCTGCTCATCGGAAAAGGGGCAAAGACAGATACCATACCCTTCATCGATGTCGCTGAGAATGATGCTTCCGTCGCCCATGAGGCGACTGTCGGGAAAGTGAGCGCTGAGCAGGTCTTTTATCTCCAGTCGCGCGGCCTTTCTGAGGAAGAGGCGATGAGGCTGATCGTGTCTGGCTTCATCGAGCCGGTGATAAAAGAGCTTCCTCTGGAGTACGCTGTTGAGATGAACAAGCTGATCGCTATGGAGATGGAGGGAAGCGTCGGATAGCGCGCGCAAGGATACTATGGATGTCTTAGAGGAAAAACGGAAGACTGCACGAGGATTGATGGATGCCCTGCCCTGGCCTGCCTTTCGCAGAGGATTGACCATGACATTGACAGCAAGGAAACCTGATATCGATGCGCTTTCGAAGGGGAGAGGCGATGATGTCCCTTTGTTTGCCCTTCCTTATCTCTTCACTCTTGTCACGCCTCATGACAAGGTGTCTGCAGCGCATGTGGCGCATGCTTCCATCAGGGTCATCCACATAGAGACGGACATGAAAGAGGACATCATCATCGAGAGGAAAGGGCTCGATTCCTCTGCAGATCATGTGCTCATCATCATGGGACAAGGCGCCAGGGCAAAGATTGTCGAATACAATGAATGTGCCGGTGATGTCCATTTCAGGAGTGAGGGGACAGAAATATTCCTTGCGAAAGGCGCCTCTTTGGAATACGTCTCAGTGCAGAACCATGGCGAGGAGACGCACGCGTTCTCGTTCAAGAAAGCAAGGCTTGAGGAAGATGCCTCTCTTTCCTTTGTTTCATGCATACTTGGAGGCAAGCTTTCGAAAGAAGAGATCGGTTGCGACCTGCGGGGAGCGCGTGCACAACTCAGGCAGGGAGTGCTGTTCTATGGAAAAGGCGATCAGGAGATTGATGTGCAGGCTGATATCCACCATATGGCTAGAGAGACAGAATCCATCCTTTCCATGCAGGGATGTGTCGCAGGGAATGCGAAAAGCATCATGCAGGGCAGGATCCATATCGGGAAGGATGCGCATGATGCAAAAGGATATGAGTCTTCCGACATCCTTGTCTTGGATGAGACTGCGAACGGGAACGCGATTCCCCTCCTTGAGATTGATAATCAGGACGTATCTTGCGGTCATGCGGCAAAGATCGGGCATATCGATGCAGGCAAGCTTTTTTACCTGCAGAGCAGGGGATTGTCGGAACAGGAAGCAAAAAGATTAATAATCGAAGGGTTCTTCATGCCGTTCGCAGAACGTCTCAAGGACCAGGCATTGCAGGAAAGAATAATGAGATTGATAGAGAAGAAATTACTGTAGGTTATCCACGATGACACTCTCTTTTCCCATATTGCGGCGGAAGATACATGGCAAGCGCCTCGTGTATCTTGACAATGCGGCGACGACACAGAGGCCAAAGGAGGTCATCGATGCCCTGTCCGACTTCTACGCATCCCATAACGCGAACATCAATCGGGGAGTCTATGCATTGAGCGTGGAAGCGACTGAAAGGTGGGATGCTGCGCGGGAGAGAGTCGCCCGTTTCATCCACGCGCTGCCAGACGAGATCATCTTCACGAAGGGAACGACCGAAGCGATCAACATCGTAGCACATTCATTTGAGTCCGGCATCCGTCCTGGCGATGAGGTGATAGTCACGGTCGCGGAGCACCATGCGAACTTCGTCCCATGGCAGGCCCTTTGCAAGAGGAAGAAGGCAAGGCTTGTCGTCCTTGCGCTGGATAAGAAGACAGGATTCTCTCTTTTAGCCCTTAGAAAGGCGCTCTCTCCAAAGACAAGGATCGTCGCCTTTTCCATGGTGTCGAATGTGCTTGGCTGTGCGACTCCTTCAAAAGAGGCATGCGCATTGATACGGAAGCATGATGATACCATCAGCATCCTCATCGACGGGGCGCAGGCAGTGTCCCACATGCCTGTCGATGTGGCTAGGCTCGGCTGCGATTTTTTTGCGTTCTCTGCGCATAAGATGCTCGGCCCTTTTGGCGTCGGCGTGCTGTATTGCAAGAGGACTGCGCTTCTTTCTCTTGAGCCGCTCATCCTAGGAGGGGACATGATCGAGAGCGTGAGCGTGAATGAGACCGTCTTTTCGAAAGGCACCCGGAAGTTTGAAGGCGGGACGCAGAACGTTGCTGGCGTGATAGGATTTGATGCTGCCATCGGCATCCTGGAAAAGGAGGGCATGGCCCATCTCCATAAGGAATTGAATGACATTGGGACATATGCGTGGGATCTGCTTTCGAAAGTGTCCGGCGTCACCTTGCACAGTCCTCGCAGGGGGAATAATGGCATCATTTCCTTTTCTGTTGCGGGAATCCATCCCCACGACATCGCTTCCCTCCTGGATAGCGAGGGAATCGCGATCCGCGCAGGCCACCATTGCGCGCAGCCGCTGATGGGCGCGCTCGGGATTTCCACGTGCTGCCGGGCAAGCTTCTATATGTATAATACGAAAAAAGACGCGGCGGCATTGCAGCGCGCCGTGAAAAAAGCGAAGAAGGTGTTCCATGGATCCTGATCTTCCCGCAGAAAGCATGTACAGGGAGCACATCCTTGACCATTATGAGCATCCGAGGAATTATAGGCGGCTGAAGAAGCCTGATGCGGCATCCCTCGGCACAAATCCATTGTGCGGCGATGAGGTCAAGATCGAATTGCAGGTCAAGGGCGGGAAGATTGTCGACGTCGCCTTCCAGGGGGGCGGGTGTGCGATCAGCAAGGCATCCGCATCGCTCATAACGGAAGGGATAAAAGGAAGGTCGCTTGCTGAAGTGAAAATGATGACAAAGGACGATGTCTTGGAATTGCTTGCGATCCCTATCAGCCCAGTGCGGCTGAAATGCGCGCTCCTTTCATTACAGGTATTGGAAAATGCGATAACAAAATACGAGGCAAAACATGGACGAGCTCATCATCACTGACCTGCATGTGGCAGTCGAAGGGAAAGAGATCCTGAAAGGCGTGACACTGAAGGTGAAGAAAGGCGAGATCGTCGCCCTGATGGGGCCAAACGGGAGCGGCAAGAGCACCCTTGCGCAAGTCATCGCGGGAAACCCAAAGCTTGCCGTCACCAAAGGGAGCATCTCCTGGAAAAAGAAGGGCATGCTCAAGCTCTCCCCGACAGAGCGCTCGATCGCAGGGCTTTTTTTGTCGTTCCAATACCCGTCCGAGATCCCGGGCGTGACGATCGCGAACTTCCTGAGGACAGCGTACAACGCTCGGAGGAAGGCTCCGATGGGCGTCATTGACTTCCACAGGGTCCTTCAGGAGAAGATGGAACTGCTCGAGGTGCCTGATGGGTTCAAGACGCGCTATCTCAATGACGGATTTTCCGGCGGGGAGAAGAAGAAATGCGAGGTCCTCCAGCTTGCGGTGCTCGAGCCTGACCTTGCCATCCTTGACGAGACAGATTCTGGGACAGACGTCGATGCGCTCCGGATCCTTTCCGAAGGAATAATGAAGGTGAAGAATAAGACAGGGATGGGCATCCTCCTCATCACCCACTATGAGCGTATCCTGAGATATGTGTCCCCTGACCGTGTGTTGATCATGCAAGGCGGAAAGATCGTGCGTGAAGGCGGGCTTGCCCTTGCGAAAGAGATCGAGAAGAAAGGGTATGGGTGAAGGGTAATGCAAAAAAAACAAAAGGGTTGAATGATAGGAGGGGAATCACGAGGAAACAATTTTAAGTTCGATGAGCTTTTCATGGACAATCGCATATGCTTCCTCTCTTGTGTTATTTAAGACATCAATCGATACATCGGCTATTTTTTTGGTTGGCTCTACATATTTCTTATGCATGGGGATCAGGATCTTCTTATTGTATTCTGATTCGTCGTTATGTGTGATTTTGTCCCTTCTTTTCATGCTCTCTGCAATAGGAATATCGAGATAGATTTTTAAGCAAAACAAGTCTCTTATCTTTTTATCATAAAGAGCGAGATACCCTTCCACGATGATGATCTTTTTTGGATGCAATATGTGTTTAATTCTCCCTTTTGTTTCATATGCTGGATTAAGGATGCTGCTTTTTGTCATGACTTCGATATCTTTGCCTTGTCTTATTTGGATTAAGTCCGTATATAATTGTTTAAAATCAATTGCATCAGGATGATCCCAATTTCTCATGCCTTTGAAAAAAGGGACATCTTTTTCCTCTTTCTGATAATCATCAAAGTGGACGACTTCAATGAGGTCAGGATAGTTGTCTCGTAGTCCAAACGATAAGGTTGATTTCCCGCAACCTGAACCTCCTGCGATTCCAATGAAAAAATGATTCATTAAATGACAAGGCTCACTCTCTATTTTAATGCTTTTCCCCTTGTGTTGATGACTGTTTTCTGGCTGAAGAATATTCTCTTTTTTCGTTTCCTCAATTTTTCTGTTGAATATACAAAAACACGATAGTAGCCAAAGGATATTAGAGAAGATAGATTTAAATAGTCCCTTTTTCTCTGTCGTTGACATGGAAGTGGGTTCAATATTGCTTCGGTTTGGCATTGTCTTTGTCCTGGCGTTCGTATTTGGTCTCGAGCGACAGAAGGCGCATAAGCCCATCGGATTTGGCACGTATATCTTTGTCGCTATCGGTTCTTGCGCTCTTTCCATCATTGCTCATATCATCGCGCCTGAGAATCCCCTTCCGCTCTTAGGTGCTATCGTGACCGGCATCGGCTTCCTTGGCGCTGGCGCTCTCATCAAGACGTCAGACAAGATCTTCGGATTCTCCTCGGCAGCGACCATCTGGCTCTTTGCCATCCTTGGCCTGATCGTCGGCCTTGGGCAATATTTTGTGGCAGGTGTAGTGTATGCTGTGTGTTGGATCGTGATCCTCTTTGACAGGTACTTGCAGGATCGTGGCATCGGGTCGTACCAGAAGCGTCTTGTCATCACGTCAAAGGCGAGCATCGGCGAAAAGGAAGTGAAGAAGGAAATCCTGTTGACCGGACTCTCCTATAAGCTGATCACCATTGATTTTGACAAAGAGAAGATCACCTTCTCGTATCTTGTGGAAGGGAAGAAGGAGAACATCAACCGCCTGCCTGACCACCTGTTCCATAAGGACTGGTTCATCTCATGCAAGATCGAATGAGCAGTGTGCAGGGAGGCACATCCTTAACAGGATTCATTTCACCGCCTTTGAAGAATATAGGAATTGGTCTGTCCAGTAAGCTGACCGCCACGTCTGGTCCCTGACCGATGTTGCCAGCCAGCCGCTACACAATAGTTAAGTATTTAAATACGAAGCATCTCTTTTTCAGGATGAAACCGACATTGCAGGAAATCGAGGTCTGGTACATCCTTCCAGGTATCCGAAAAGAGCTTGCGGTAGCGATGAAGAAGAAAGGAATGTCGCAGGCAAAGATCGCAGGCACTCTTGGCATCACAGAGGCTGCTGTTTCTCAATATGTGAAGGCGAAGCGCGCAAAAGAGGTGCGCTTTGGCAAGAACCTGAAAAAAGAGATCGAGAAGTCAGCAGAAGGCATCATCGCGGGGAAGAACCAGCGAAGGGAGATCCAGCGCCTCATCAACGTCGCAGAGAAGGACATGATCGTCTGCAGCATGTGCGCAGACAAGTGCCAAGGCGGGAAAGAATGCTTTGGATGATTCTCATTCTGGTTTACATATTTTTTTCTTAAAATACCTGCCCACATTTATTGCTCGAACTGGGCTTAATACCCCGCAGCTCTGCTGCGGTTGGGATTTTTATTCTCGTTCCATGAATGCCTTGAATCCTTTCATGCATTGGTAGAGGTCTCCGATGTGGAGTATGCTCCGCTTGCCGTGCATTCCTGAGACCGGAGCTCCTGCGTCAATCGTCGGTATCCCGCGTTCTGCAAAGTACCTTGCGATGGTCCCTCCGCCTCCCTGCTCTATCTTTGAGGGGATTGAAGATACCTGGTAGACCACTTTTTCCTTCTCAAAGAGGTTCATCATGTAGTCCATGAGGAATGCAGGCGCCCTGTTCCCTCCTCCCTGTCCTTTGCTGCCGTTGATCCTGCAGATGACAAGTCCTCTCCCTGGTTTTGCGCTGTTGTCAGGGTCGGACAGGTCAAGATTCCTGTGGTTGAGGGCGATATCGACATCTGCAGAGATCATGCGCGAATGCCGAAGTATGGTGCGGATGTCTGCCTCTGTTATCTTTCCTTCTGTCTCCATGACGTGATCGAGCACATGCTCGAAGAAGGAACCTATCGCGCCGGTAAGGCCTGTCGATCCGATCTCTTCGCGGTCAAAGGCAAAGCAGACTGTCGTATATGTGGGAGTGCTCCTATAGAGTGCTTCGAAGATGGAAAAGACAGAGCTCCGATCATCATGCCCGTATCCTGCGATGAGCTCGTTTCCAGGAAGCGCGACTGTTTGGAATCGTGGCACTGCATAGAAGTCTCCCCTTGCAAAGTCTTTCTCTTCGATAGCAGTTCCCGCAAGCTTGCTGATGTATGCGAGGAAGTCTTTCTTTGTCCGACTTCCGACGGTGATGTCGTTGACCTCTCCCTTGAATACTTCTTTGAAAGGCTTGTCGCCAAGGTCGCTCGAGATGTGTATGGTCGGCTCGAATATTGTCCCTGGGAATTCAACCTCATGTATTTTGTTGTTCTTGACGATGCGTCCGATGACCGTGACATCAGTATCGCCGTAGTGGTGGTTCCAGAATCCGCCGTAGGGGCGGGTGTCGAGTCGTACGCCGAGGTAATTGTCTTCCTTTATGGGATGGTCTTTGAGATGGAGGCTGCAGAAATCAGCATGCGCACCAAGGAG
>JAGVFV010000045.1 GCA_020057445.1 archaeon
GCATCCCAAATGGAGGAGAATTGGCATCAGGTCGAACACCTTAATAATAATAGTCAGAGCGACAGGGGGGTCGCCACGCTGGGAAACGGAGTTTCTCAGCGTCATAGGAACAAAGAAATCTAGAGATTTCTTGTTCCAGAAATGCCGTTGCATTTCTCGGAACTTCGTTCCAATGACCGTCGGGGGATGTCGCTCTTCTGGTTGTAGGTCTGGTGTGAGAAGCCTATTTCTCCCGAACCATGGGCGAGATTTGGGATGCGCCCTAAAAAAGAAAACATTTATTAAACCATCTTTCCGGCAGGAAACCATGGACATCTTTGACTGCATACGCACGCGAAGGAGCATCCGATCCTATTCTACAAAACCTGTCGAATTCGACAAGATACTTGCCATCTGCGAAGCAGGCCATAACGCCCCATCTGCAGGAAACCTCCAGAACTGGAGATTCATCATCCTCACAGACAGGCAGACCATCGCAAGCCTGCCGCAGCACTGCCTCAACCAGGAATTCGTCGCAGCGCCGGTAGTCATCGTCATCGCCTCGCAAAACGAGGATCTTGAGAAGCACTACGGCATCAGAGGAAGCAGGCTTTATGCCATCCAAAACTGCTCGGCAGCAATCCAGAACATGCTCCTTGCAGCCCATGCCCTCGGCCTTGGCGCCTGCTGGGTCGGCGCATTTGACGAAGAAAAGATCGGCGAGATCTGCAAGATCCCATCCCAAGCACGTCCGCAAGCTATCCTCACACTCGGTTATCCTCAAGAAGACCCGCCGACAAAAATCCTTCGCAAGCTCGATGATGTCGTCAGGTTCAACACGTTCGATTCCCGCATAAAAGACCTGAACCACGAGCTGCGGTTCTATTCTGACGAGATCGAAAAAAAGACAAAGGAAGTGGGAACCATCGTCCAGAAAGGGAAGAAGAACATCCATGACTACATGCATGCCTTCAAGAAGAGAAAAGGCATATAAACGGATGCGGATTAGTCAACCAAATGATTCTCCCAGAAGAGGTGTTCTTCCCGCATGAAAAAATCAGGCCTGTCCAAGACATCCTGATCTCGACAATACGCGATTGCCTCTCTTCACGGCAGCATCTGCTTGTCCACGCGCCAACTGGTCTTGGCAAGACCGCGGCAGCGCTTGCGCCCGCAATCAGCTATGCCATAAAAAACGACAAGACAGTCATCTTCGTCACCTCAAGAAACACCCAGCACAGACTTGCCCTTAACACCATAAGCGAGATCAAGAGGAGATATGGCCTTTCGTTCCACGCTGCAGACATCATCGGAAAAAAATGGCTCTGCCTCCAACCACATGTCACCAGGCTCCAGTCTGGCGATTTCAATGAATACTGCAGGAAACTTCGCGAAGACGAACTCTGCGAATACTACGAACGGCTGAAAGAAAAGACAACAGTCAAAGCCCTCCTCTCTTCGCTAAAAGAGAAAAGCCCGAACACCACAGACCACATCATCTCCACTTCCAAGGAAAAAAAACTCTGCCCATATGAGATATCCATCCTCATCGCAAAAGAATCAAGAGCCATCATCACCGACTACTACTACATCTTCCATCCGAAAATCCAGCAAGGATTCTTCCAGAAGATGGAAAAGAACCTTGGAGACATCATCCTCATCGTCGATGAGGCCCACAACCTCGCCTCACGGGTGAAAGACCTTGCCTCAGAGAAGATATCCACGCTCACCCTGCAGCGGGCGCTGCAAGAGGCAAAGAAGCTCAATAGCGACAGCCTCGTCACCATGATCAATCGCATCCATAAGATACTTTCCACCCTCGCAGAAGGAGTGGACGAAGAACGCCATGTGACAAAAGACGCATTCCTTTCCAAACTTGGCCCCTTTGGAGATATCGACAACATCATCGATGAATTCACTGTCGCAGGCGATGCCATACGAAAGATACAGGCCCACTCATCCCTTGGAACTGTCGCAAGCTTCCTCGAACGCTGGCGGGATGACGATCCCGGATTCACCAGAATCCTGAAAAAAGGAAAAGAAGGATTCATCACCCTGCACTACACGTGTCTTGACCCTTCACGCATCACCGGCCAGATCATCAACAGCACGCACGCGACCATCCTCATGTCAGGGACACTCATGCCCACATCCATGTACAAGGAGATCCTTGGCATCGACAACCCGAAAGAGATCCACCTGCAAAGCCCGTTCCCAAAGAAAAACAGGCTCAACCTCATCATACCAAAGACATCAACGAAATATGAGACCAGAAGCCCAAAGACATATGCAGAGATCGCACACCTCCTCTCACAAGTCCTCTCCCGCGTCCCTGGAAACGTCGCTGTCTACTTCCCAAGCTACTATCTCCAACAGCACATAGCGCATTTGGTCATCACCACAAAACCTGCCTTTTTCGAAGAAAGCGTGCTCACCAAACAAGAAAAAGACGAGCTTCTCGAACGGTTCCGCTCCTACAAAAAGAGCGGAGCAGCGCTCTTTGCAGTCATCAGCGGCAACTTCGGAGAAGGAATCGACCTTCCCCACGACGAACTTAGGACAGTAGTCATCGTCGGCCTTCCCCTGACAAAACCAGACCTTGAGACAAAAGCGCTCATCGGCTACTACGACAAGAAATTCGGCAAAGGATGGGACTATGGGTATATCTTCCCCGCATTCACAAAAGCGATCCAGGCAGGAGGACGCTGCATCAGGACAGAGACAGACAAAGGAGCGATCATCTTCATCGACGAACGCTACACCTGGAAGAACTATTACCGGTGCTTCCCGAAAGAATGGGACATCAAGATCTCACTTGACTATCAGCAAGTCCTCACGTCATTTTTCAGCTGAGACGACGAGAGGCTTCTTCAAGTGCCGATTCAGCCTTCTGCAAGCGCCTGTTCAACAGC
>JAGVFV010000023.1 GCA_020057445.1 archaeon
CATCCAGCAACGAGACCGACCATGCTTTCGAAATCATTGTTGACCGTCGAGAGCTTCGCGGTCATGATGTCAGGGACAGCTTCAGAGAGCATCTTGGTGTCGATGATTACGTGGACGCCGGGGATCTTGGGGTCGAGGCAGTCTTCGAAGTCAGGCGCCCACATGAAGCCGACACGCGGTCCGGACTGGCTTTGGAAGGTGCTTGCAGCTTCCTCGGCACTCCGTGACCAGACGATGTTCTTCTCGAACTGAGCATAGGTAAGCTGGGAAGACTCGATCCAGTAGAGGAACAGCGTGAGGCTCGGCATGTAGTCGGTCATGATGATCTTGGCGTTCTGGGCAAGGGCTTCCCGTGCGGTCTGGATACCTCTGGTCGCAATTCCCACGTCGCCGCCACGGCTCCAGTCAAGGTAGAATGTGTAGACAGGCTGCGCGCCCATGATGTTCTGGATGCCAAGGACCTCACCGTCAAGAGTTCCGAAGGTGAGATCCGTCGAGCCGCCGATCCACGAATTGGACGCCTGGCCATAGTCCTTGTTCAGGATGATCTTCACGCCGATCTTGTAGGTCTTGTAGTAAAGCGAGTTCGCATTGGGTTCCATCGAGTAGCCGTTCGCGGCAAAGAGCCCTGCGTAGCCGACCCAGGGGTTGATGGTGACGGTCTTGATCTTGGTGCCGTTCGGGACAGGCTTGAACTTCATATTGCTCGGGAGTGTGACGGGGGTGGCGTTCTTGCCGGCGGGCTGGTTGGAGGCGACGGGCTGGACTGTGTCCGACTTCCCTGCCCACTCCTTGAAGTTGCTGATGACGCTGGGGTTCTTCGCGATGACGACGATTCCGATGAGGACCGCGATTCCGATGAGAAGGCCAACGAGATTTCTCATGGCCTTAGGATTCGTAGCTGCCATTGTACACTTGATCCTTTCTCAGGCATGACGCCTGAAACTTTGTCCCGATGCTCGTTTGAGATCAGGATTCTTCTGAATGTGGCACAGATCCGGACATGGATCATGTCCTACTTGTTCGCTTCCTTTTCCTTCTTTCCCTTGACACCGAGCAGCGAAGCGATGGTGCTGCTTGCAGGAGCAGGCATACCAGCCTGAGCAGGGAGGACTTCCTTGTCAGGGACAACGATTTCCTCGCCGCGAGAGAGCCGATCGATCTGGCGTTCCCACTCTTCGACGAGCTCCTGACCCCTGTTGACGGCGATGCCACGGCGGGCGCGAACGCTTGCGTAAGCGCTCTCCTGGCTCTGAAGCACCGCATCCAGGTTGGTCACCCAGTGATTGAACTGGCTGTTCACTTCCATCTGGGCAGCGTTGAAGAGTTTGATCTCTTCATTGTCTGCGAAGAGGCCGAGCGCACCGGTGACAGCTCGCTGGACAATCCCAGACAACTTGAGCTCACGACGCGCGATGTCGAGCTTTGCGTCCATCTCCTTCTGCTTGGCCCTTGCTATCTGGCGAAGCTTGACCAGACCAGCCTTGAGCCGCTCGAGTATCTTGATCTTATCTTGAGTCTGCCCGACCGCCTTTTCGTACTCAGCTGCTGCGGTCAGCGACGACTCTGCCTCGATTTGGGAACCCTCAGGGCTCTTCTTGTGGTAGCGGGCTTCCTCAAGTGCGTCCGCCATCTTTCCTTGGAATTCGGTAATCTCACTGTTGGTCGCGTTGATCGCTTCTTGCATCTCGGTCTCGCTGACCTCGATCGCATTCACGCGGTACCCGATGTCTTCCTGGACAGACTCCATGATACCGATGGGGTCGATCTTGATGATCTGCCTGGTCAACGCACGCGGGATCGCCCTGATGAAGAGCGCTCCGACTGTACGCATCTTCCAGCCAGTGTACATCAGGACCGAGAAGAGTCCGCCGTAGATGACGAGCTTGAAAAGGTTGGTGATGATGCCGGTGAGGCTCTGGATCCCACCGATGAGGGCAGGCCCGACCGAGTTCAGGAACAGGAGAGCAAGGACGCCTGCAACAGCAACCCAGATCCCTGACCACAGCTTCTTATTCTCAAAGATAGCCATGGCTTTCTGGTTTGTCGAAATGTCGATAGCCATGTGAGTTTCCTTTCTCTTCGCTTTATGCGAAGATCTTTCGGACTGCTTCGGCCTCTTCACTCACTTCCTTGCGGAGAGTATCCAAGGCCACTTCGCCCCTGCGCACCATGTCAACGATGCGCGTGATCTCGCTGCGGTCCTTGTCCTCCATCTCCTTGCGTTCGAGCTCAAGAGCGTCGAGCCTGGCCTTGATGCTTTCGAGCTGACTCTGAAGCGTGCTCTCTTCAGTGCCGATCTCCTGAAGCCTGTTCTGCCGCTTCGAAGTCACACTTGCCTGGGCTGCCCTCGATGCCTCATCGAGCTCTCCGCGCTTCTCGTCCACCCACGACAACCGCTTCTTTGCGATGACAGGGACGTCGGACGGGTTGAGCTTCGCAAGTCCACAGGTGCTCGCGATCGCGGCGGTCTTGACTTGCGCGTTTGGAGCGGCGGCGATGAAAGAGACATATCCGAGAAAGATGTCCAGATAACCAGGAGGGGTCGTTTCCTGGTTCATCTCTCCCCGGAAAGAGGCGATAGTGTCAGGATCTGCGGTGATGGACATGCTCGGTTTCGCAGATGGAGGTGCAGGCGTTGCAGGCGCAGCAGTCGGCTTCTTCCCACCCGCAAGCAGAGTCATAAGATCGTCTGATCTCTGGGCTGAAGACGGTGTCTGCGGTGGACTGTACACAGGAGCCGAGGGAGGAAGTGATTCCTCTCTCTCTTCAATTCTTTTGTCTTCGGGCTGATCCGGATTGAAGGTCGGATCAAACTTCTTCCGAAGACCCTTTACGATTCCCATCTTGTTCTCCTTCTAGGATTCCTCTGTCGAGAGAATCCTTGCCTTGTAGGCTCGTACCTTGAGAGCAGAGCCTGACTTTCTGTCACGGACCCACTTATGCGCAGTCTCCCAGATCTCGACAAGCATTCCAGGCTCGAGGATCCTTCCGAAGTCTGTGAAGACTTTCGGATTATTGTGATCGAACGTGGCTTCGTTCTGCGGAAATGCAGAAGGAAGGATATCAGGGAATCCTTCTACGAGCGTATACGTCCGATACACGAACTTGACCTTTGTCCTGTAACGAGGTCCAGTCTGGATCTGGTGCATTGTATCTGGAGGTCCGTTTGCATTAGATTCTTTTCGCCTAAACCAATTCATTCTTCACCTCCTCCCCTGGTATGGCAAGGTAAACCTAGAACGTGTAGCTGATGCCGATCCTTCCCCAAAAAGTATCCTTGAAGAGGTCACTCAGGCCATACTGATAGACCACGGCCGGATCGACGGTGAACTTGCGATAGGTGAATGGGGATGTGATACGACCTTGGACAATCCCCCACGAATGGCTTCCCCAGTATTCGCCGTTCGTGAGTGTGATGTCGCTAGTGATGGGATGTTTCGCTAACGAAATAGCTTGGCTGATGTTGCCCTCAGCATGCCACCAATGGCGTACACCGGTATCCTTGACACAGGTGAGCGTCGGGCTGAACCGGATCGGAACTATGACCTTACCGTAAGTCTCATTCGAGTTGGGGAGACCGGGCTGGTTGTGGAAGCCAAGGTAAGTCCAGCCGATAGCGATGGGGAACGTGCCAATCTTGCGGTCGATCTCAATGGTGCCGTCGGTCTCGTTACATTTCTGCTGCCAGATATCGTAGTTGGAAAATCCGACAAGCAGAAGATCGGATCCGAAAGCAAGGTTGCCGAAGAGGACAGTTGCCTGGGGCTGGACAGACACTGGGTGATCAGGGTTCATGCTGACATCCAATCCACGGAGCATGTACCTGCTGACGAAGTCTGACTTGAGTGTGATCGCGGGGCTCTTGGCGAAAGAAGTTGTCGTGATGACGAGCAGGACGGCGAACAGCGCAGTGATCCGTTTCATCGATAGCTCCTTTCAAATTGTTGAGATATCGCTTTGGTCAGGTTGGTTGCCTGTGGGCAGAGAGGTCGTTTGAATATCGAAGGTTGTCGCCTCCTTTCTTGTTAAGCGGTGTTCTGTGGTTTTCTGCGTTTTCCGCGGCGGAATACCTGTATTTCGGGTTTTCCGTATGTTAAGCGCTGTTTTCTAGTGTTCCATCTATTGAGAATCAGATCCTGCTAGAGGTACTTCAAGTACGTAGCCGAGCGCTAAGGGTCACTTAGTCATCTCCTTCCAAACAGCTCTTCCTTAATGAAACGAGTCCATTTGGGCGGACAAGGCTTGGAAATGCATTTATTGCATGACTCTAGGTTTGTCCTTGGTTGTTGTGTGTGTAGTTTTGAATGTGAGCGGTGATCTATGTATGGAGGCAATTACCTTAAGTTTGTGCATGCCATCTTGAAGAGCGATGTGATAGTGAAAAAACCTTCGATCCCCATTTCCCGTTTTGCCGAAGGCATGATGCGGAAATGAAGAGGACCTTCCAATCGTGTTCTCTTCTCCTCGTTATACGTTATCATATTTTATTAACTCAGTAGTGACAAAAGAATGTCATTCTATTTAAAAATGTTTTGTTTTTCCAGAAATCCGGAGTCAACCACACTCCGCAGGCAAGTCATGAAAGAAAAATGGAAAAGAGCGAAAGATTTATAAAATAATTACAACTTCTAAGTGGTAATTATGACTGATATCCCTTTAGCGGAAATTGTGGCGAATGGTGATTTCACCAAGACAAGCATCCAACCAGGCATGTGGGTGTATTATCAGTATTCAATTGAAGAAAAAATCCCTGAAAAATCGCTTTCTCCGGAAATGAGAGGAAGTCTCTCGACGATCGAAGAGAGGATCGCTTCTCTTGAAAGTGAATTAAGGGTTTCGGTCGCTGACCGTGCGGGCAGCAATTTCGTCGGCAGATCACCTGACCTTATCAAGAAAGATATGGAAGATGCTTCTGCTGGAAAAAGGATCCTGACGACAAGAAAAATCCCGAAGGAGGCGTATGGCCTTGTCGACCAGGTATATTTTGAAGACGACGTCTGGCAGACGCAGATAAGGAAATTTGCAACAAGCGTCCCTGCAGAAAGATTGCAATTCATCGAATATAGAGAAATACCTGCAGTCGAACCTGGCCAGGTATATGAGATAAGAATCCCTCCGATACAGACCATTGCAGGAGAGATAGCGAAGTCAATCCCGTTCTTTGGAAAGGATGATGATGCTGAACGGATCGTCCAGGCAGAGGTCGTCACATCATCTACAACGCACGCTAATGCTCTTGTCTATCTGCAGAGCCTTGACAAGAAGACGCTCTTTGGCATAGACGCATCAAAGCTGCCGGCTCGACCGAAGAAGACGCTCGAGGAGCTGAACGCGAATGAACCGGTTTCCATCACAAGGACTCCGGACGGCATTCCTGTTCTTACTGCTGCACAGCAGAAACTGGTGAGGCAATATGGAGGTACATCGCAGACAGTAAAAGGCACGCTCGAACCCGGGCAAGAACGATCTCCTATAATCACCGTCGAATGGCCATACAAGTCACCTCGTCAGCTTGCAGCAAAGATCGAAGAGATCATCAAAGGACAAGATAAGATGGTCAGGGATTTTGCCACAGGACTTTATTCCCATCATGCACTGATGAGCCTTGTGCTTTCAGGAATGGATCCTGAGGAATTGGCAAAGATCCTGATAAAACAGAAAAAGAGGAATATCTTCATCATCGGCCCGACAGGGACAGGAAAGACAGAAGGGGCAAGGACTGGCGCGGAATATCTGGGCGTGCCATTCTTCGAAGAGAAGGTCAAGGCCCAGACTCCTGAAGGATACAAGGGCAAGAATTCGTCGGAGATGTTCAAAGTCCTTGCCAAGGAAAAAGACAATCCCATGCTTCCATTCTCTGTCTTTTTGATGGATGAATTTGACAAGCTCGCATTGCGGGAACAAGGGCTGCAAGAGGATCTGCAGGACCTATACATCCCTTGGATCGAAGGATCAAGGATTGTCGTGCCGCACGAATCAGGCGAATTTGAGATTAATACCAAGTACATGCTCTTCATCGCAGCAGGTGCATTCCATGGGACGACGACGAATCCCGGCCTTGATGAGATCATCGCGTATCGTAAGGGCATTGAACTGAATAAATACAAGGCAGACGAGCGACGTCAAATCTTAGATGAACTGTATGCTGATGTGACTCGTGAGGATCTCTTGAATTTCGGTTTCAAGAAAGAGCTTCTTGCACGATTCCCGATAATCACGGCCACGCGCCATCTCACAAGGGATGTCATCATGGAAATAATGAAGCATGGAAAGAAATCTCCCATAGGGGGCGAGATGGACCTCTTGAAGTATTCTCCAGACTTTGGCGTCAATATTGACATCGCAGAAAAAGTCTACGATATCATCGCAGATATGAGCGTCCATCTTGGCACTGGAGGAAGAGCGCTTGAAGAGGCGGCCGTCGATCTCACAGAAGAGATCAAATGGAACATCGACGAATACAGGGCGCGGAATGGAGGCAAGTTCACCATCACGCCAGAATATGCGCTTGAACGGCTTCGGGAAAAGCTTCCGCAAGGGTATGAGATCAAGTCGACGCAGGAAGCGCCTCAAGTCAATCCAGAAGGCGCAGTCAAGGCGGGTCCGTTGAAAACAGCAGATGACGCAAAGACCTATCAATCGCCTGATGAGGGTTCATCAAGCACATCCGCTCCAGCTGATCCTGCACCTTCTGCTGATCCTCCATCGGCATAGCTGCGACTGAGCTAATATTCCCAGGAAAAATATTCTCGCCTGATGTGGTTGTACGCCCTTCGTAAAGGGGATTCCTTCTTGAGGAGTGCAGGGCTAGAGTCCTTCAGATACATCGAGCTTGCGAGGGAGAGGAATCCTAGCCCGGTGATCGCATGCTGTATTCCGTCTTTGATCGGTTCTCCTGTGAGGATGTAATTGACGATGTCGTATGCTGTCTTTCCGACAAAGGCAAGCCCTGTCAGGAAGACGGGCAGCCTTATCGCCTTGTTGTATTTTCGTGCAAAGCCATATCCGTCATCTGCAGCATTATCTATAGACGTGTTGAGGTCCCCTCGCCAGCCTGCGAAGTTGAGGACGCCGTCTGCACCGTCGATCGCCATCCCTGATATGAACCCGGCTAAGAATGTTCCTGCGAGTCCTAATCCGAGATAGGTCCCCAAGGTCGCAGTCCCTATCTTTCCTGCGAATTGGGAGATCGTGGTTACCTTGTAGAGCCTGTCTTCTGGTATGCTCTGGCCGATGTGCGCATAGGTCCTGCTAACCAGTTCATCTAATCCCAGCATCGTCTGTTTCATTGTCATCGTAGGTCACAGAGACCGTGATGCTTTTGAGGTATTTGAACACTGTGCCTTTTTTTTCCTTGTACGTGTAAAGAAAACGCAGATTTTCTCGGTAAAAAATGAAACATCGCACATAAACACGAAAATTCCACTATTCAAGAATGGTAATATTTAAATGCTCATCAGCATTTCTTCTGGTTCATGTATATCATGTATTCAATAGATGATTTGCATTATAATAGCAAGGATGTTGTCCAGGTCTCTCCAGAGGAGTTTCTTGAGGATATGGCAAGTGCGATGTCTGCGTTGGAGATTGAGCTAAAAAAAGGGTCATCGATGGAACAGCGCATGCTTTCTTTCTTTCAAAAGAAGGTCAGACCCGAGATTGCCTATAGGGATAATGATGTTGATCAGGGAAAAGGCGGACCGAGAAGGTTATTCGTCGTCGGAAAATGGAAGGCAATGTGTGATGATGGGCTTTTTGTCAGGCTTGGCATAAGCGCTCCTGATGAAAATCCGCTGATCCCCGCACTACAGATGTTATATCTTTCAGCCGGTGAACACATGCGCTTCATTGAAGGACATCCCGTTGGCATTGAAAAAAATCCTGACAGGTGGGCTTATGATTTCACAGAGAGATATCAGGGCATGACAAAAGGGGTCAATGTCAGGACGAGGACAGGCATCAGGTCTCTTGGATACATCCCTGCGATCAATGAAGCTCTATTGAACGGCAAGCCAGGTCTTTGAGCAATTCATTTTATCTAGGATGACACTATCGGGCAGGCCTAGTGCATACTTATTCTCTCGGGCGCATCCCAAATGGAGGGCATTGCCACTCTCGCATTCACCAATGGTTAATGGGCTGAGCGACAAGGGGGACATGCCCCGCTGGGAAACGAAGTTTCTCAGCGTCATAGCAACTTCGTTGCAATGACCTACGGGGAACGTCGCTCTTAAGAAAAACTATTAAGGTGGATGCCCGGCAATGCCCCGAGCGTTAGCGAGATTTGGGATGCGTCCATTCTCTCATAACATTTTTAAACATTGCTCGTAAGGAAGTGAGAAAAGAGGCGAGCGATGGTTACGATAACAAAAGAGCAGTGGGATGACCTTCTTGAGAAGATGGAGGATGGCGAGGAACGGTCATCCTTGCTTGAAGGATTGCTCAATCAGGGGTATTCTCTTCTTGAGGCTGAGGCGATATACCTGAAGGCATTGGGCGGATTCAAGGCAGAGCAACTTAAGGAGGCAATTGAGAAGAAGACGTTTCGAAGACGGGTGAACAGGCCGTCCATCATCATCCTTCTCTCGTCATTGCTTGTCGGATGCCTGCTTTCCCTTTTTTATCTTGAGGTGAGCCGTCAACCGTTCTCGTTCTTGTGGGGTTTTCCTTGGATGTTCTATGAGTTTGGCAATTGGCTGTTCTGTTTTGGGAGCGGGAATCTTCCAGGATGGTTCGGTTCGCAGGGGGGAAGCATGGTCGCAGAGTGCCATTATTTTGGCGCCACAAGCCCTTTCCAGAAGGCGTTTGCCGAGCTTGGCGGTTTTGTCTTTGTGTTGATCGTCGGATTATTCCTGATCGTGTACATGCTCGTCCTTTCACAGAAGACTCAACATATTAAGGAGATGAAAGAAGAGGAGAGGCGTGTGCGGTATGCGGGCGCCTGGTTCAATGGGACTGTCGGCTTTGCCTGCCTCTCTGCCGTCGGATATGCTGTCGGAAAGGGTCTGACAGGAGAGATGTACACAGACACTGCTGCTGTCGCGAGTGCATTTGGCACGTCCGGCCTCTTTGTCGTCGGTTATGTCAAGTGGGTGTTCTTTTTCTTCGTGGCGATCACCTTGGTCATCGGGACGTATCTCATAGTCAAGGATCTGAGGAAGAAGATAGAGTGAGAGACTGGAAAACAACCTCATCAGCCATATACTAATTAGCAATGAAAAGATTTATATAATAGTACTAATTACCAATTAGTATGATTGCCAAAGATATCTTACGACAGGTCGTGACCAGACAGCACAAAGAGATGGCGGTAACGCAAGAGACAGTGAGGCGGGAAATCATAGATGAAATACTCAAATGGATGGATGATACGAGAGCACTCATCCTGACAGGGGTGAGAAGGTGCGGCAAATCCACTTTGCTTCGGCAACTGATGACAGAGACGAAAGAGTGGAGCTATATCAATTTTGAAGACGAAAGGTTGCTTGATTTCAAAGCGCAAGAATTCGAGACCCTAAATGAAGTGCTCATTGAGACATACGGACCGACGAACACCTATTTCTTCGATGAAATCCAAAACATTGACAAATTCGAGACATTCGTCAGAAGATTGCAGGATGAAGGGAAAAAAATAATCATCACAGGATCCAATGCGAGCCTGTTAAGCAAGGAATTTGGGACAAGACTAACTGGGAGATACAAATCATTCGAGGTGTATCCCTTCTCATTTACGGAATATCTGAAGTGGAAGGCGATTGACACCAAAAAAAACGATTGGTACGACGTCAATAAGAAAGTGGGATTGCTGAAGCTCTTTGATGAATATTTGGCAATCGGCGGCCTGCCTGAATACATAAAAAATCAGGATAAAGAGTATATCCGGACAGTATTTGAGAATATCTTATACAAGGACATCATCACGAGATATTCAATAAAACGAGAAAAAATAATAAAGGAAC
>JAGVFV010000165.1 GCA_020057445.1 archaeon
CGGCAAGATTCCCAAACATCCTCCTCGCGATAAAAGAATACATCTCCAATTCTCTAGATGAGCGGACACAGATCGAGGAACGCATGCACATACGCATACTCATCGACAAGCCCATGGGCACCATCTACATCACAGACGACGGGCCAGGCATCCCGCGGGAAAAGCTCCTGCAGCTCCCCCTCCAATACGCTGCGTCAGAGAAACGAAAAGACCAGACAAAGATAGGATTCCAGCAGTTCGGACTCCACGCCTACCAGGGATTCTTCAGCTCCTGCACAGTCACGAGCAGAAGCGAAAGCGAAGGATGCTATTCACGAATCACGCTCATCCCTGAGCACTGGCACGAGCTCGACAGCCGTGTGCTCGAAGACATGGACCTGGACCGCAGGCTCAACTACGGGGTCGAAGTCGCTCTCGAGAATATATTGGATCCGAAGCACCTTGAACAGCGCGTGACACCAAAGAAGCTCGCCGATTTCCTCACCGCGACATACGCTCCCCTCTTTGTGCGCGAAGGCCTTGCCTCACCCCAGATCACGATCAGGCACAGGCGGCAGGCAAAGACTGAGGTTGAAGTCCTTCCTCCGGACTATGAGGATGCACAGGTGTACGGCTACCAGAGCTACCGGGTCCTTGACAAGATACTCGAGACGCCGTTTGGAACAATTGAGGCCTATCTTTGGATCAATCCGACTGGCACGAATGAAAAGGTCGCGGTTCATATCAAAGATGTGCGCGTCGTCGAAAACATAGCAAGCATCACAGAGATCATGGCAGCGATAGAACACTTGAAAGAGACAGACCCAAAATTCCAGAATCCATTCTCAGGGCGCGTGGGCAAGATCTACGGATATTTCAATGTCTGGCCGCACAGGAACAATCTCGACGGATTCCTCAATCTCGTCGATCCGCAGCGAATGACCATACTTGAGGATGATGGATTCAGGGCATTTGTCAAAGCGATAAAGAAAGACGTCATCCCCGACCTTTCTCTGGCATTGCAGGAGAACAAGCAGAGCGCGCTTCGGGACAGGAACTATTCTGATTCGCTTGCAGTCATGGACGCATTCCAGAAGATCTATTCCGGAAGCCTCGACGACCTCCTGCAATGGGAAGCTGGGCATGAAGGCGGAAAGCCTCCAAAAGAAGGAGAGCGGCCAATACGAAATCCTCGACAACCATATGGTCCAAGGAAACCTGCCGATGACAGGCCAGAAGCAGAACCGAAAAAAAGCCGCGCAAGGCTGCCGTTCAAACCGTCACATGAAGAATTTTTGGGACGAGAAAAAGACCTCCACAGCATCCTTGACTGGCACGGAGAGCTCCTTCGCATCAACAGCAGCCATCCCGACTACAAGCTTCGCCACGAGCGCGGAACAGATGAGGAGAGGCGGCGCTACATCGCAGACATCATCTCGCACGAGATAGCCCTCCTTGAGATCAAGATGCTCGCAGACCAAAAGCAGGACCTTCCTGCAGAAGACCTCCTCACGCGGCTCAAGGAACGGAGCCAAGCGCTCTCCACAAGCACGATACGCGCACTAGGCTATGTGCGATAAGATAAATAAGTTCGATACAAGGTGATATCCATGGCACTGAAGGACATCGTACGACAATATGACCTGAAGAGACAGGATGAATATGCATCTATCGACGATGAGATCAATAAGGAGCTCTTCGCTGCTGCAGAAGACGAGCTTACCAGACAGCGTGAAGCGCTTTTCCAGCGGTCAAAGGTCTACAGCAAGAACCAGGAGACCATGGACCTCATCAGGAAGACAGAAGAGAAGAAAGCAGACGCGATCAAAGAGCTTACCTTCCTCACCTCTCCTGAGATGACGACGGCAATGGATAAGGCACCTCCTTCTCGGCAAGAGGCATACCGTGCAGAAATAGAAGGATTGCAGCGCAGCATCGGACAGCCGTATTTCGCGGCAAAAGAAGAGCTTGTCGAAGTCGATGAGCTTGTGGTCGAGCCCTACATGCATGTCGATACCGCCGAATTGGACGTGATCGTCCCCGTTGCCTACACACACCGGCTCAAAGAAGGGAGTCTCGAGGCAGAGCTTTTCAATTGCATGGCAAAGGCTGTCGCTGTCACCGCCAAGAAACACGGATTGAGCGCATCAGAAGTATCGAGGAGCAACAGCCTCGGCGGCTTCATCATCGAAAAGAATATCAAGCTTGCCAAATCCTATGCTCAAGGATTCTTAGACGATCTCACGGACTACATCGCAACACATACATCCAAGACATTACAGAATGCACGGGTGAGGATCCAGCCATTCTGGGACATATGGACAAAAGAGCCTGCGCTCGATGAATTGATCGTCGAACAGCAAGGAAGCGTAATTCGGACACCGCTCGCAGACGACGTAGACATTCAGGCATCCTATGAAGGATATTCCCGCATGCGAGACGAAGGAAAGACGCATGCAGAAGCAAGAGACGTCCTAGTCGAGCACGGAGTGCGAGGAAGATCCCTCACTGCGTGGGCTTCTGCCTACAAAAGATCCCATAAACCAGCTCTTCCCGGCTACGATGCATTTGTCATCTTAAGAGAGAAAGGAAAGACCTACGGAGAAGCACGTGAGATCCTCAAGGTCCAGGGAATACATGACGGCCGCATCATCCATGGATGGGAGCTTGGCTATTCCCAGCGAGGCATCCCCCGGATTTCCAAGGACACATTTTCCATGGACGGCTACATTGGCATGCGCAGGAAAAACGACTATGCCAATATACAAGAAAAACTCCTTGCCAAAGGATTCACCAGCAGGCAGATCGGCGGATTCGAGTCACAATACACGAGAAAGACTGCCAGCGGAGAAGTCTCTCCATCCCAACTTCACAACGGAGAACGCACAGAGCAATTCATCAAGGACAGGAGGAAGATCATGCGCAGGCTCAGCTTTAACCTCAACGACCTTAATGACAAGGAGAACAAGCGCGAATTCAAAGCAGAGATGAAGACGCTCGGATGGGAAGATTTCCAGATGCGAGGATGCGAAGCGGCGATCACGAGGAAAAAGAACGGCAATTAGGGACATTCCCATGGACGTCAGCATCTACCGTGTCGCAGAACAGTACAGGCTCTCCCTTTCGAGCATCCATGAGTTTGCGCTCGATCTTGGATTCGATATCTCAGACAGCCTCAGCCCTTCTCAACTCGAAGCCATCCTCACAAAAGCAGGTCACTTCACACCATCTGTTGTCCAGGAAATCGTAAGGAAGACAGAGGAATCAAAACCATCTGCGGAGCAGGCGAGAAAAGAGCCGAAATCACGATGGAAGAAGCGCAAGTTCCGCAAGGAAATGATCGAGCTTGCCAAGTCCTATGCAGCCCCGATCACAGGGGAGCAGTGGAATTACTTCAGGCACATCGCAGAAAAAGAATTCGCAGACGCCAAAATCCCGACAGCAAGGCAGATCATCAACGAATTTGGTGCATGGTATATCTTCTGGGAATATGCTGGCAGATCCATTGCAAAGGACAACCCCACCGACAACCTCATCAGAGGAAGAATCAGGCAGATGACAGAGCGGCCGCTCGAAGAGATCTGCCTCACGCAAAAGCTGACGAGAAAAGCAGTCGAGCAATACCTATTGGACAGAGGAATATTAGACTCTCGCTTCATCGAGCAGACAATACAAAGCGTGGGCCATCTTGCAGAAATTACCATCCCTGGTCTCCCTCAGTGGAACGGACCATATAAAAAACTGGGAAGGGATAATATCATATCCGCTGCTAAAAAATTCCTTCCAGACCTGCACAATGTCTCCTATCTGGGTCTTCCTTCTGCAAACTTCATCGATTACCTGCTCATCCACAACACCTTTGGCATTGACCAAAAACAAAGCCTTGTCGCCGAGAACGACCCTGTCATTGCAGACGCGATCTCCTCCATCCTCGCAAACGCTTTCCTCCTCCAAGGAGGAGAACTCTTCAACGGCCTCACCTTCCATCCAGGAAACATCCATGACGCCCTGCTTTCCTCTGACAAACGGTTCAACTTCATCTTCCTCGACTATCTCGGCGGATGGTGCGAAGAGAGGAAAGCAACGCTGACTGAGCTTGTCAGCAACCATCTTGCTGACGAGGCAATACTCTTCCTCACCATGAAGAACGATAAGCTTGAGCGCATGCGCGTGCAGCAAGGCAGAGGGATGATTACACCGTCGTACGGGACAGACGACCAGTATGCGATCGCAAAATCGACCATTGAATGCCTGTGCAGCAGCTTCGGATACATCTCTACTGAGGTATTTCCGACAGGCCTTGAATATGTCGACGAGACAGAGATGCTCATTGCAGGGTTTGTCATGCGGAAACAACGAAAGCAGTCTCGCCTAGAGCAGCTCATCAACGGACACCACAAGCAAAAAAACCTCGTCTGCGAGCTCCACTACGATGGAAAGAACAAAGCGTACGAGATCCGCCTGCACAGGATCCATTCCGGGTCAGGCAATCAGAAACTCATCGACAAGAAGATATTCCATCCCATCGATATGACTGCAGACTTGCTCCTTTCAGACACGCAAATGGGCATTGATGAGCTAAGAAAGCGCGGATACACCATTGCAGGCACCCACACGAGCTATTTCAAGCAGCAATATAAAAGAGAACAAAAAGAATAAAAGGAATTATGCCGCAGTCTCTTCTGTCTTGAGTCCCTTGCGGCTTCGGATGTTCTTCACGATCTTCTCCTGCAGCTCCCCAGGCAATCTCTCGAACGTCTGGTCGACGACACAGAAGCTTCCACGTCCTTCAGTCCCTGAACGAAGATCGCTTGAGAGGCCGAACATCTCGCCGACAGGAAGCTTTGCCTTCACTTCCACAAGCTCTCCCTCCTGGGTCATGTCCAGGAGCTGCCCGCGCTTGTTCTGCACGAGCTTTGAGATCTCTCCCATGAAAGCGACAGGAGCCTCGAACAAGAGGACCTGCAACGGCTCAAAGAGCACTGGATTTGCCTGCCACATCGCGCCTCGGATGCCTTCGCGCACAGCAGGATACATCTGCGCAGGTCCGCGGTGGATTGCGTCCTCGTGCAGCTTCACATCATCAAGCGTCACCTTGACATTGATGCAGGGCTCGTTTGCGATAGGGCCCTTGTTCATCACGTCCTCGAACATGTCAAGGACGAGCTCCATGATCTCGTTGATATGGACGATACCCCTTGTCCCGTCGATGAAGATGCTTCCCTTGAAGACATCACGGACCTTCCTTGACGTCGCAGAGTCCATGCCTGCTTCCTGCAATCCCTCCCAGAGAGCATTATCCTTCTTCTTCACGCGGCCTTCAGGGATCTTCTTTTCCTTGATGGCCTTCATCAGTTCAGGAGAAAGCGGTTCGACAACAAAATACAGTTTGTTGTGCTTGTTTGGCGATTTCCCTTCAAAAGGAGAGCCGCTGTTCCTCGTGATCGTCTCCCTATACACGACGATCGGCGGGCTTGTGCTTATCTCGACACCTTTCTCGCTCTTGATCCTGTTCTCGATGACCTCGAGATGAAGCTCTCCCATGCCAGACATGAGGTGCTCGCCAGTCTCGTGATTGATCTGGATGACTATGTTTGGATCCTCCTTCCCGACCATGATGAGGACATCGATAAGCTTTGGAAGGTCTGACGGCCTCTTTGCCTCGATCGCTTTCGTGATGACCGGCTCAAACAGGTGCGTGATCTGCTCAAAAGGCTCGTCAGGCTCGTTTGTCACCGTCTCCCCAGGATATGCCCCTTTGAGCCCGCCGACACCCATGATATTCCCTGCAGGAATGTTATCGACGATCTCACGCTTTGCGCCGTTGTAAATATAGATCTGCTGGGTGCGAAGCGACTGCTTTGCCCGATTCAGGTAGATCTGGTCGCCTTTTCTCATCGTGCCGGAAAACAGCCTTCCAGCGCTGATCTCCCCTGCCTGCGGATCGATGACGATCTTCGTCACGACAAAAGCGAGCGGTCCCTTCGGATCGCACGTGAGGAGCGATTTTCCAAGTGTGCTTTCCGGGTCCCCATGCCATATCTTCGGGATCCGATACTTCTGCGCGTCGATCGGGTTCGGGTGATGCTTGATACACGCGTTCAACACGACCTCGTGGATGGGCGCCTTGTGCTTGAGCTCCTTCCAGGTGTCGTTCTCGTACGCGTCTATGATGTCCTTGAACGTGATGTTCTTCTTCTTCATGTAATCGAGGCTCATGCCCCAGTTATGGAAGGCGCTGCCGAAACAGACAGACCCGTCCTGCACATTTACTTTCCACTTTTCCTTGAAGTCAGGTTCTGCGATGTCCTCTATGAGCTTGTTCACATTCGTGATGATCTTGACGAAGCGCTCCTGCATCTTCTCCGGCGTGAGCTTCAATTCCTTCATCAGGCGGTCCACCTTGTTGATGAAAAGGATGGGCTTCACCCTCTCTTTGAGGGCTTGCCGAAACACGGTCTCAGTCTGCGGCATGATCCCCTCGACAGCACAGCACAGCACGATCGCGCCGTCAACCGCCCGCATCGCCCTTGTGACATCTCCGCCGAAATCGACATGCCCTGGCGTATC
>JAGVFV010000167.1 GCA_020057445.1 archaeon
AAACATCATCTTTGAAACAGCGGTTTTCAGGGTGAAAGTGACCAATGATATCATTGCAGACGGGAAGAATATCAACTATTGCGATCTTCTGTATGCCCCAAAAGGCCAACCAAAGCTGAATGCAGAGTTCGTCGATGACATCGCCTACGCGGGATTCACCCTTGGCGGCATCACTGATACGAGAGAGTCTGCATCAGACTGCATGATTGACATCAAGGAAGAGGGCAAGAATTGCATTTTCATCGTGAGCCCAAACGACCTGATCAAGCCTGTCGGACTAGTCAAGACCTTTGAAGAGAGGATCAGGCTCTTTATCCTTGATGATGGCGAGGTATTGGCTAATGCAGAACATGCCCTAAGTCTAGTGCTCGAGCCATCCCCAGGCCCGTCAATACAATTCACGCACGTCGGAACACAAGTGCAACAAGGCACGACCAAGAATGTGAAATTCAAGATAGAAGACCCTGATTCCAAACTAGTCAAGGTCCAAATCAAGGTCATAGGTCCAGGCTCCATGTACCAGGCCGGTGGCAACGAAAACCTGGACTTTAGGAAAACATTCATGGCTGTTTCTCCAGGAGAGGAAATCACCCTCGTGTACAAGGCACCTGACATGGGAAATTTTGATATTGGACGCGAAATGGCTTCCCTTTCCATGGTCGACTTGCAGACAGAAGCAGGAAAGCAGATCTTGACAGATGCAGCATTAGCTGGAGTCGATGTCGGCTTGGAAAAGCTGGGTGAGACTGTGAAGACCATCTCCACTGCTGACAAGGCTGCGCTCGAAGGATACAAGAAATATATCAAGATGAACAAGGAATACCAAAGCACTCAAAAAACAGCAGAATTTGTCCTGAATGCCAATCGTGCAATCCAATTTGAGGAGAATGCTGGGAATCTCATTAAGGTGTACAAGGGAGGAAAGGGCTTCCTCAACGACCTTCCAGGGATCAACGACGGCATCAAGACCAGCCAGAAAGATGTGTCTGTGAATGTGCAACAGAGCGATTCTGAATCCAAAGCAACCACGACTGAAACAGCGGCAAATTATGGTGTGACTGCAATCAACCTGGCACAGCTTGGCGTCAGCGTGCTCACCTTCATTCCTAATAAGATTCCTGGAGTCGGTAAGTTGACCTCTGGCTATCAAGTTGCATTTAGTGCAGCCACGAACATCTGGAAAGCGAATCTCAAGTACATCGCCCAGGCAGAGAAGATAGACCGTGCTGAAGAAAAATTCATGCCAGTCATCATCATGATCTACGCAGAAGACATGTCAGGCTGGCAGTCCACGTCAAGCGCAGTACTCAAAGTGGCATATCATCAGGTATAACATGAAAAAAACAATACTCATCGCGACAATGCTGTTGTTGTTCATTCCCGTCATCTGGGCGGCAGAACAAGATAGCGTCCTTGCAAGCCTAAAAGAATTTTATGATTCTGCAAAGGCCGAAGATGTTGATCGGTATTACACTAGCCAAGATTCTCTCTACCTGGACTTGCTCGGAGACAAGGACAGCATCAAAGGATATTTTGCAGGCTCTTTTGCGCAATTTGATACCCTCTCCTATGAGATCCTTTCCCCATCATTCCAGATCAGGGACAGGCAGGCACTTGTCTTCTACAACCTCAAATCGCAAGTCAAGATAACTGAGACAGGCGAGACAAAGGATTTGGACAATGACATGGTCGCATTCCTCTGGAAGTACGATGACGGATGGAAAGTAAGGTACACCATCTTAGAATCAGTTTACGAAGAGAAGTTGATTTATTCAGTTGCGTCACTTGCAGCGATGGATGTGCTTGCAGAGTCAGCAGACAATGTCACCATAGGGCAGGAGATGGAAGCGCTTGGGCTTTACACTGCAGATAAGGCAGCATTGAGCAAGTCCTCATCCAAAACGCCATGGCTTTTGTACGCTGTCATTGCGATTATTGCAATTGTCGCAGGTTTCTTCGTGCTCAAGAAAAATAAGAAAAAATAAGGCTGTTTAGGAACAGAGAATCGATAAGCATGTCTTGTGATCAAAAACTCTGAGAATTAGATGTTAACCCGGGATTTCTGTAACATATTCCGGTGACGAGTGGAGTATTTGATAATGTCCTGGCGAGAATTACTTGATCTTCAATGCCTGCATGATCTTGTCAAGTTTCTCATTGATGCGGTCAAGGTCGCTTGGATGAGTGACCCTGTCATTACGGGAGACTCTTTCACGAGGAGCAGAATCACTCTTTGTGAAGCAATCCCTGCAATACACTGGCTTCTCTCCTGTCGGCTTGAACGGGACCTGGCACGTCTTCCCGCACTTGGCGCACGTCGTATTGAACAGTTCAAGCCGTGGCTTATACCGTGAATCCCTTCCGCTTGACCTGCTGTCAGACCCGCCCCGTCTATCAAAGTCCCTTCCTGACCGCCTATCAGATCCGCCTCTCTTGTCGAATCGGTCATCAGAGTCTCTCTTGTATCGAGGATTTGCCGAACTTCTTCCAAAACTTTTCTTGAATGCCATGAATATCAATAGTCTGCCATTTAAAAATGCCTGTCCGTTTATAAAGTTATGTCAAAATGTCAAGAACTGCCGAGCTAAAGCCCGGAGCGTGCAGTTCTTGATCACAAAGAAATTGTGTGCAATTTCTTGTGCCAGAAAATTCGCGAATTTTCTCGGCATGATCAGAAACAAAGAAATCCGCAGGATTTCTTGTTCCAGAAACAAAGAAATTCAAGAGAATTTCTTGTTCCAGAAATGCCACAGCATTTCTCGGAATGCCTCGGGCATTTCTCGGAATCGCCATCTTATAGTAAAATGAATCTCACTTTACTATACTAGCAACTTGCACAATAGTATGTATACGCAAGTTGCTATTACTCCGAGCTGAAGCAGGGAGATTGCGATTGGCGGTTTCTGACATTTCAGCCGCCAACCTTCGGGCATTTGCCTTCTGTCCAGGAGATGACATTCTCGTTTGCGCAGGCAGAGCACTTGTTGCCATAGTTGGCTGCGCAAGGGTACACAACGCATTGGATCTTTGCCGGATCATTCCAGCCACACACAGGCGCATACTCTTTTGTGCAGGACACGTTCCGCTCCTCAGGAAGGCAATCCGTCGCCTTGAGCTTTCCATCCGGTGGCGTTGTTTCTTCTGGCTTGCAGCCGCAGCCAAAGTCGTCGCTGAATGGCATCTTGCCTTTGATGCACATATACCTGATGACCTTGCACTGTTCCAAGTCCCTCTTCACATAGGTCTTGTCAGGACATTCTCCCTGAGTCCACGAATCGATCTTCTTGCTCGCGCAAGCGCCACAGGCATTGCCATAGGTCACGCCGTCATCGCCGCAGACAGGATTATACTCCAGCGTGCATGCGATCTGTTGCTTCTGCTCTTCAGTGCAGACATGAGGAAGAGGGCACTCTCCTCGGAAGTACATCCATTCATCGCACTCAGCTCCGCCCTTGAGCACACAGATTCCCTGCGTCCCATTCTCGTTTTCCACCATCCTCACCGTGCCGCCTTGGGCCTCGCAGAATTGGGATGCAGGATTTGCGATCTGGCCAGGACATGGCTTGAACTCGCAATTATTCTCTCCATCACGTCCCACCGCAGTCCCGTCAGGGCATATCTTCGCCTCTTTCGTGCATGCCTTCATGCATTTTGGCGGTCCTTGACAGCCGCATTCATTTGTTTTCCCTGCAACAATGTTTCCGTCACTGCACCAGCCTGGAGCAGGCTGCGTATACATCGGGCATGTATCGCATACAGTCCAATTTGCAAGCCGTATGGTCTGTACTTCCTGGTCGATCAATTGCATTCTAACATCAAAGCAGCCTGTACAGTTCAATGCATCCACACTGACGACAGTCCTTGGCCCTGCGCTCAGAGGCGCAATCACGATCTTTGCAGCCTTTGCAAGGTCGCCAGTGATCTCCCAACTCCGTGTGCACGCGCCGATATCCGCATCCCAGGAATAACCAGCTCCAGTAAGGCAGCCGTTCTCGTCCCGCTGGCCGCCAATAGGCTGCTTTGCGCAGGCTGTAATACCGAATAGTACTATAAATACCAAAATCACCAATGCATGAGTAAGTTTCATGTGATTCACCTCACCTGTAACAATAGCAAAGACTTGGCTCTTAAATAACTTGCGAAGATAACCAGCATGATTGAAGCTATACTCTCTGATTAAATCTCAGAATCAGGGCCACGGACCGTGGTCACCGAGAACGACTCTGTGCTATATGATAACTTCTTTCCTAATGACCATTCAAACAAGATCCTGTCTTTCATCATCTTTAAATACCATTCTCCTTACCGCTGAACATGGAAGTCAGCATAAAGAAGCCCTTGTTCGGAAAAGAGGTCGAATTCGTCATCTGGGACGTGGACAGAGAGATAGCGCTCCCTGTGATCGAGCGGGCATATGAAGAAGCATTGCGGCTGAGCAGGATATTCAACTTCTATGATCCCACAAGCGAAGTCTCAATGCTGAACAAGAAAAGAGCCCTCGCAGTATCGCCAGAGCTTCTCCAAGTCCTGAAATTGGCAATAGATATGGCTCGGCAGACCAAAGGCCAGTATGACATCAGCCTAGGACGATTATTCACTCAGAGAAAATCAGGAGAAAAAGAGATCATCCCCTCCTGCTCATACGAAGACATCCTCATCAAGGGACATGAAGTGACCTTGGCGCATCCTGACATCCTCATCGATCTTGGCAGCATCGCAAAGGGCTATATCGTGGACAAGATTGTGGAATACCTCAAGGAAGAAGGCATCATCTCCGGACTTGTGAATGGCAGGGGAGACATCAGGGCATTTGGAGACCACGAAGAGATCCTCGGGATCCAACACCCTCGAGACAAGGAAAAGCTCATCGCAAGACTGCGCCTCAAGGACGCAGCGGTCGCGACATCTGGCGACTACAACCAATACCAGAAAACTTTTAATACAAGCCATCTGATCAATGCAAAAGAATCCATTTCAGTGACTGTCATAGCGTCGACCTTGGTCATCGCGGATCTCTACGCGACTGCCCTCTTTGTCATGGGGCATAACGAAAGGGAGAAGATGCTCTCCAAAGAACAGAAGATCAAGGCATTCATCATCGACAAAGAACTTCACGTCCATCACTACAACACATTTGAGGAATCTCTGGTACCATGAGACTACATAGAGTAATCGGATGGGGAATACTTCTCCTCCTGAGCTTCATCCCCATATTTCTCCTCTTCCATTTCGGTCCTGCAAAGGAGCTGACAAGCTTCGCAGAAACGACCCAGGCTCTCGGCCAGATTGCGGCGCTCGTCGGAGTGACCATGTTCGCCCTGACATTCATCCTTTCCATGCGTCTCCGTTTCATCGAAGACCTCTTCGGAGGCCTTGACAAGGTCTACATCGCACACGGCATCCTCGGCGGCACAGCGCTCGTCCTCCTCCTCTTCCATCCAGTCCTTCTCGTGCTGAAATTCATCCCTGCGGATTTTAACACAGCAGCAGCATACCTGCTCCCGAGCAGCCACTGGTCTGTGAACTTCGGCATCATCGCGCTTGTCGGGCTTGCCTTCCTCGTCGGCATCACGCTCTATTCAAAGATGAAATACAACACCTGGAAGTCATCCCATGAATTCCTGGGACTTGTGTTCATCTTCGCCGTCCTCCACATCTTCCTCGTCAGGGGCAGTGCTTCGCGGGACTACATCTTCAACGGCTACTACGCCTTTGCTACAGTCGTTTCCATCATCGGACTTGGAGGATTCTCCTATAGTCTCTTCCTGAAGAACAGGATCATGAAAGAGGCGATCTACAAGATAGACAGCATAAAAAAGAAGAACGAGATGTATGACATCAGGCTCATCCCTGAAGGAAAGCCGCTCAAGTACACGTCAGGGCAATTCATATTTGTCAGGTTCTACAACGAGAACCTCAGCAGGGAAGCGCATCCCTTCTCCATAGCTTCCAAGTCTAACGATCCTAATATCATCATCATGGTGAAGAACCTTGGAGACTTCACGAGCGGCCTGCATCACCTGAAAGCAGGAGACAAGGTCGCGATCGAAGGGCCACACGGCAGGTTCAACATGACAAGCAAGAATAAGATTGACCAGGTGTGGCTTGCAGGAGGCATCGGCATCACGCCGTTCCTAGGCATGGCAGAAGACCTGAAGGAAAAAAAGAGGCTGCACAAGATCGACCTCTATTATAGCGTCAGGAACGATGATGAATTCATAGGATTCAACTCATTGCAGTCTTTGGAGAAAACAGACACTAATTTCAGGTTCTTTCCCTGGACGACAAACAAGAGAGGCCGCCTCGACATCAAAGAGATCGAGAAGAACTCCGGAAACCTCAAGACCAAGGAATTCTTCATCTGCGGGCCAGGCGGATTCAAGAACGCGATGAAGGAGGCGCTCATCGGAGCAGGAGTGAGCGAGGATCGGATCTACGAGGAGGAATTCACCTTCAGATGACCCTTAAACAAGCAGTCGGGATCGCGCTTGTAGCAGTCACATTCGTCGCAGGCAACATCCTCCTCTTCGGACTGATAAAAGGACAGTTCGCTCCTGCTGCGCATTTCATATTCGCATTCATCCTCTTCCTCATACTTCTCATCGCGCTCAGGGGAATATTGACAAGAAAGCGGGACTTTGCTATATGCATCGTGCTCGTCAGTCTCATCG
>JAGVFV010000033.1 GCA_020057445.1 archaeon
CAGATGCTGCCAATCATGCAACTGCAGAATTGGCAGTTCTGCACCATCGTTCCCGCCTGATCACAATACCACGGCTTTGTCACCGAACAACTACCCAAAGACACGAGCTCTCCATTAAAATCACAAGGCTCAATCTGAGAACCGACACACAAATCATACACAGATTGAGACTGCAATTGAGCAATCTCGACCTGACTCAAAGGACGATTCCAGATGACCACCTCGTCCATAACACCTTTGAATGCACCTCCAACTTCTCCTGCACCATAATGACCAAGAGTGAGTGGCTGTGTTGCTTTGAGTCTGGTTCCTGGCAGTGTGAATGTTCCTTGGGAAACTCCATTGCGGTAAAGTTCTGATTTCTTCGTCGCTGCAGTGTAGGTTCCAACGAGGTTAGTCCAGACACCGTCAGTAATCGTTGTTGTGATAGCATTCTCCGAAGGACCGCCAGTCCTGTCATCATTCACAGCCCACTTCAACGCAGAAGGACTAAACCACTCAAACGCATAACTCCAAGGCGGGCTGTCTGCAGGCTCAACCCACGCACCCTTGGTGAGAAGTTCTGCCCATGCGTCTTGAGGTGTTCCTTGATTGCCATTCCGCTTCAGCCAGACAGATACGGTCAAGCTGTCAGGGTCTACGCCTACCGAATTTGGAATGTTAAACTGATTGGTTGTCGTCGCGTAAGTGTAAGCGCCGCCGAATTTGCCGCTGGTCGTGTAGGCGGGGCAGTTTGGCGCTGTGCAGGTTGCGTCATTGCCGTTTCCAGTCTCATCAAAAATGGTGTTTCCGTTTTCGTCGAATGCGAGCAACATGGTCAGTCCGTTGCAAAGACTTGCAGGATTGACACAATCATGATCAGCAACATATGAACAGCCCGCAGGACAACAACCATCACCATGCACACACTGCGTCTGGGCTGTCCCTGAGCACGTTCCACTGCTGCATCTATCAGTGACCGTGCACGCATTGTTATCATTGCACGAATTCGTGGTAAAGCTCGCCGTGCATTGGCTGTTGACGCACTTGCCTTCGATGCAGGGAAAGTTGTCTAAGTTATTGCATGCGTCATCATTCGTGCATCCGGGAGTGGATGCTGTGATGTAATTAGTCTTTGTCTCGCCGTCAGACCCTGCAGCATTAGTCACAGTAAGCGTCACCGTGTATGTTCCCGCTGCAGCGTATATCTTGCTCGGATTCTGTGTTGTGGACGTTGTGCCATCGCCAAAATTCCACAGCCAAGACGTCGGACCATTCGACGATTGGTCAGTAAATGTTACTGTCAATGGTGTGGTGCCAGAAGTCGGGCTGCCGACAAACGCGGCAACTGGAGGAAGGGGCTGCTGACCGCCTCCGAGCGTGATTTGGAATCCGTTGGCGTTGACATTGCCATTTGAGTCCATGACATAGAGGTAGACTGTTTGGCCTGTTGAAAAAGAGCCCTGATATAAGGCAAATGTGATGCCGGTGTCGGTCCAGCTTAACAGCCGTCCCTGAACCTCGCGATGAGCAGTGCTTGAGGGAGCATCATTCCATGTCGGCTGGTCAGATATTTCGACACGAGCAAGCGTATTGTCATAATAAATCTCGCTCACATCTATCTCTTGCCCAGCAGAATGGCCATGGCCATCATCGTAACCAAAAAGGTAGGGTTCAATTGCTTCACCTGTAGGGTAGGCTGAATTAAACTCGTACCCGGGCACTCCGGGAGTGCGGAACCGCCAATCAGATGCAGGACGAAGCTCTACATTTCCACCAGCACCACTGTAATATCCAAGGTGATAATGACCGTCCTTCCAGACGTCAAACCATTGCTTGTTCAAATCAACATACATCTCCCAACGAACCCAGGTCGTATCATCACCAATGCTGACCCAGCCACCTGCATTATCATGGCCATAGTTCATTGCACACACATAATTGCTGCCGATACCGTACGGCGGATTTGATGTTGTGGAACCGATCCGCAGGAGTTTTGTGGAGCCGTCGCCTCCTCCGAGTAATTCATCCGGATCGTACGGAATTTTCACTTTCCTATAGAACGAAATGTAGAATTTTTTCTGGCTCGCAGGTGGAATAGCGCTGCCATCCGGATACCAAGGCCTGCCAAGCGCAAGTTTTGATCCAGCTTGCGTATAATGCGCTGTGACATACGGGTTCCGGTTGCTCCTGGAAACGGAATACTTTACCACATCCTCAGAATTATCTAGGATTGTTTGCCAAATGCCAGTGTTGATATTACTTCCATCTTGAAGTCCACTGTATGCATTCTTATTCTGACCTCCTACGTATTGTTGAGAAGTCACATCCCAGACCAAAGGAGCGGCAGGCACTGCCTGAGCTGCGTTAGCCTTCGTTCCAAAGCTGCTGCCGCTGATGGAGATTGTTGAACCGTGGGTGAGAGTTCCACTGACAGAAGTGATGGTGGGTGCGGTTGTGGTCTCTGCAACGCCTGTTGCTTTGATTGCCTGGCCGACTTGGGATTCCCCCAATCCGATTTGCGACTCACGTAGTACTGCCTGGCGACTGACCGTCAGCATGCAGACGATTGCAACGATGGCAACGATGGACACGAGCAACGGCAAGATGAGAAATGGTTTTTTTTTCATTGGCCTCTCCAGATAGTTTACACTTATTGATTCCCTGAAATATTGAATATATAAATGTTGAGTTTTTCAGCGCCGGCGAATGTACCATTCGTTTGGCAGGAGATCTCTTCACACCATCTACATTGGAATGAAAACGAAGAATCATCTGAGACATCATCACCACAAAAATCCGATAATAACTACTAAATAGTGGTAAAATACCGAAATATTTAAATACTAGTTCTTCCATTTATCTGCTGATTTGAGGCCAAAATGACAACAATAGAAATCACGACAGACAAAGAAACCTATCTTCCAGGAGAAGAAATAACAGGAAAATTGACGATAACCCCGACAGAGCCCTTCACTCTCCGCGACATCATTCTAGCATTCTATGGATCAGAAAGCACAGAAATAACCCGATCCCACTATAATCCAGCAACAAAGACAACCCAGACAACCTATTATGACGAAGAGGCTGAAATTACCTCAGACTCTCGGAGCATCGCAGACATCGTTTCGACCCAAGAAGGACTTCCGTCTGGACAATCTCAATTTACCGTCGAAAAACCTCATCAAATCCCGTTTTCGTTCAAGCTTCCTGAAGATGCCCTTCCCACATACGATGGGGAATGCGCAGATGTCTCTTATTCAATACATGCAAAGATCGATATCCCTCGAAAGTCAGATGTTTCTGCTGAAATTCCCATTGAAGTGCTGACTAAAGGCAATACTGCCGAAGAGGACTCTTCACCCGAACCACTTTCAGACAATGATGTCCGAGTGAAGCTTGATAAGAGAACATATAGACGAGGAGAAACAATCGAAGGCACCGTCGAAATGACAAACAATGCCGGAAAGACCGTCAGGGGCATCGAATTGAAACTGTATTCCAATGAACATGCAGAGGCAGAGGACGAGGAAGAAGACACGACGATGCACGAATACAAGATGGATGCACCAATTGAAGAGACTTCATCTTCATATGTGACAGCGCGTTTCCAGTTCACCATCCCTGAAGATGTCGACCCGACGATCAGAGGGACGTATTTCTCCCATGAATGGTGTCTTGAAGCAAAGGTTGACATCAAGAATGCAAAAGATATGCATACGAGCGTTGACATCTCCATCGACTAGAGGCTAAATCATGAAATCACTTTTTATCTTCATCGTCGCATTCCTCATCGGCGCGATAGCCATGGGAATCTATGCACAGGGAGGCCTTGGAGACCTCTCCAATCCTGCAGGCATGCTAGGCACGCAGGAGCAGGCAAGCCCGAACGACCATATTTCTGAAGAGAACATCCACATCTATCCGAACAGGGTCGTCATCATGCTCGACGATCCGCAATGGGCAGCATTCTCAGACACGAACAGCATGGACCCTGTGCTTGACGCAGGACATAATGCGATCGAGGTCGTGCCAAAGACCATGGACGAGATCGAGGTCGGAGACATCGTCAGCTACATCCCATCTGACGGCAAGGGCATCACCATCCACCGCGTCATCGAGAAGAACAAGGACAAGGACGGAGAATACCTCATATTCAAAGGAGACAATAATCCAGTCCAGGACCCTGAAAAAGTCAGGTTCCCACAGGTGCAAAGGATGGTCGTCGGGATCATCTACTAAAATCACATTCTTAACATATGACACTCTATACCGAATCCCAAGAGAACGAGAACCTCCGTCAGAGATTCCTCCACATGCTTCCAAAGCCAGAAGGAGTCAGGGAGTTCGTCTATGACCCTGCAGGGATCATGCTCTTCGAGCATGCCATGTGGATTGAAGCAAGCCATAAAATACCGCTGAAGGATACAAGCTATATGGTTGAGGCAGCCGAACGAAACATGGTCTTTGCCTGTGCATGCTCGCCACCTGAATTATACGGTAGATTGATGACTCATCCCATCTTTGTCATGAGACCGGCATTCGCTTACGCAGAAAATGAGGTCGCGACAAGACTCATCCATCATGAAGGGACGCACGTCCGAAACGCCAGAGACGGCCTCTGCATCGGAGACCTGCTCATCGACGAAGAGCAACGACAAGAGATCAGCCAAGACCTTTTTATCGCAGCGGATGAATATATCGCCCTGTCAGAAGAGCTTGCTCACTTCCCAGAAGAAACAAGTCCACGATATCGGACTAACTTCCGGATGCAGCTCTCCGAATATTTCGGCATCATCAGCAAACACCAGCCGACAACACCACTCGAAACAGAAATACAAAATAGGATAATGGAACATAACATGACAGTTCTCATGCCCCTGTTCATGGCACATTTCGCCCCGCACCATGAAGAAGACCAGCCATATATCCGAAGAGGGCTTCTCGCGACAGGATTCCTGACTAAACAGAGATAATAAAACTTTATATACCCCTCCATTCCATTCGATTATTCATGGAACGTCAACTGTTCTCCAAGGAATACAAGGGCGGCGGAAACTATCGCAATCTTTTCATCGCCATCTTCATCCTTGCCATCGTCCTCATCCTTGTCATGATCTATGGAAAAGTCCTTATCCAAGGAATCAAATGATTCCAGCAGACCAGTCAGGATTTCCGGCATCCCTGCCATTTCTTCCGGAAAAAACAGGCAAATCTTATTGAATACATACCCGCTCTAAGAAGATATGCAGGACAAGACACTATTCATCATCGCGCTTGCCGGAAGCGTCCTTGGTTTAGGCCTCCTCTTCGTCTTCTCAAAAATCCTTACCCTTGCGCCGACGACAGACCTTGAACAGCCTGACGGCAGGAAGATCGCCATCATCGGCACCATCACTGAGAGCAGACAGAGAAATAACGTGACTCTCATGACGATCTCCCACACATGCACGACAACTGCAGTCATCTTCGACAACGCGTCGATAACAGCAAAGGACGTCCGCATCCTCGGCACGCTTTCGACCTACAAAGGAAAAAAGGAGATCATCGTCGAAAAGATAGAGGCCATTGCACAGGAAAAAACGACACATTAACTTTATAAACTTCAGAGATACTGAAATGCGGCATGCATGCACGCATCTCCCACGAAGCAAGGACACTTCTCGAACAGGGAAAGACAATCCAAGAGACAGAAAAATCGCTCATCCATCAAGGATATGCTCGTCACGACGTCAAGACAGCGATCCAGGACTTCTTCCGGGACGAAGCGAGCAAAGCAGACGAAGAGCTCATCAAAGAGATCGAGCACCGCACAAAGAAAGGAGAACTCCTCCAGGACATCATGGAAGACCTCTCGAAAAAACACACGCCATTTGCCATCGAAAAGGCGCTCCTTCGCGCAGGGACACACCATGAATATGACCTTGCCGCGTCAATGAAAGGCTGGCAGGCCTACACCATCATCCACCTCAGCATATTCCTCATGACGATTGTCTTTGGTGTCTTCTATAAAAAGGCGTTCTTCATCGCCACATTCTTCATCCTCATCCTTCTCATCGTATCCACTATGAACATCCCGAGGAAGACAAGGCACTGGAAGACGGAGATAACCCTGCTTCCTTTCACAGGCATGACCATCACCCAAGGGTTCTGGGGATACAATTCCCTCATCGGCAACTACGTCCGCTGGTGGCGACTAGATCCTGCGCTTCTTCTCACTGTGTTCTTCATCATGTTCACGATCTACTTCAGCTTCCTTTATCAGGAATGGAACATGGTCGTCTCAGGAGGAAGCCTTGCCATCCTCTCTTTCGCTTCCTATTACCATCCCAAGAAGCAATACATCCCAGAAGATCTCCCCTAATGAAATCCTGGCGTTATTAGCTGAAATAATCCCCTGTGCAATCAAAGTCCTCAAAATCTCCTATGTCGTAATCCCCATCATCCCAGTCATTGAGGATATCCACCAGGTCGTCCGTGTCCTCGAAGTTGCAGGTCCACGTATTTCCCTCGACATCTGAAGCGACATCCTGCGCATCATCTTCCATATTGTCGATCTCATCATCAGTATAGCCGTCATCCTCGAGCTCTGCCCGATGGTCATCGGTGAACGACATCTTCACATCCTCTGTCTTGAAGCGCACCTTGCACCGATCGTTGCTCGTATCCCCCCGAATCTCCATAGAGGTCGTGATCTCCATCTCAACATCAGACGTGCTGTTGTCTGCTGCAAGAGTCCCTGTCGCAAGGAGGCAGTCCCCTAAAGCATCTGAGAAGCAGGAGAGGTCCTCTTTGCAGTCCTTGGTCTCATCCGGACAGTCGTCATCGTTCTTGTAGTTGCAGGTCGAAGGGCATATCCCATCATTGTCCTTGCACGTGGTGATGGCATCGTGCACGCACTTCCTTGGAGTCTCTGTTGCACATGTATCGAGAGTGGAAGAATCATTGTCGTTGCAATCAGCATTCTTTGTGCATACATTGAGCGACTGGTGGACGCAGCGTGCGGTCTTTGTCAAAGGGGAGCTGCACGAATCCTTCGTGAGATCATTCCCGTCATCACAATCAGAGTCCTCACAACAGGCCGGTTTCTTGCATGCGTGGTTATCGATGTATTCGCACAGGTTGCAGGAGAGCTTGGTGCAGGCATGGTTTTGGCACGCTTCTTCCGCTGCACAAGATGCATCTTGGCAGCAGGCATATGCCACACAGGATTTCGCCTGCGGGTCGAAGTGGGTGCAGTTTGCGCAGGAAGGCGCCTCGACACAAGTATGCTTGTCTGAGTCAAGATATTCCCACGAGTGGCAGATGGGCTCCTTGCACACATTGTATGCGCAGATCTGCATGCCGACACAACCAGCATCAAGACAGCAGGATAATGCAGTCTCTCCTTCTTCCACTTTCCCGTTGCCGCAGGTGGAACCTTCCTGGCATGCGCTGAGAAATATTGCAAAAGACACCAACAGAACGACCAGGATAGGTGACTGCTTCATGGTTATCACACATATCTTGATCTCTGCCATTTAAAAATGTGATGGAGCAATCCCCATAGGAACCGAAGAATCTTGGCAAGCCACCGGAAGATTACCGGTTTTTAGAGGCCAATCTTTATGAATCCGAAAACATAAGCAGATTTCATGACCCTTGAAATCATCCTGGCAGTCCTTGCAGGGATCCTCGTCGGAATCTTCACCGGAGTCACACCCGGGATCCACATCAACCTAGTCGCGGCGATAGTCGTCTCGTCAGCAGCTTTCCTCTCGCAACATCTTTCTCTTGTCGCTCTTGCCGTCTTCATCATCTCTGTCGGCATCACCCACACCTTCCTTGACACACTTCCCTCCATATATCTAGGCGCGCCAAACGAGGACACAGCGCTAGGCGTGCTTCCCGGACACCGCTTCCTCCTGAAGGGAAAGGCGTATGACGCTGTCCGCCTCTCTGTCATCGGCGCGCATTTCGGTCTCCTCGCTTCCTTTGTCCTCTTCTATCCTTTCATGCTGCTCATCTCGTGGGGATACCCCTACCTTTCTAAGTACATGGTCTGGATCCTCCTGCTTGTCGTCGCCTACATGATCCTTCGCGACAGGACAAAATATTTTGCCCTGCTCGTCTTCCTCCTCAGCGGAGCGCTTGGCATCATCGTCTTCTCGCTCGAAGTGCTCAATGATCCGCTTCTCCCGCTCCTTTCCGGGCTCTTTGGCGTTTCTACCCTGCTCCTCAGCCTCAATGACGCGAACGCCCTGCCGGAACAGCGCATCACAAAGAACATGGACATGCACGCAGGAAAGACGCTGAAGGCTGTCGGCGCCGGAAATCTTTCCGCACTCTTCACATCCACGCTTCCCGGCCTCTCGTCAAGCATAGCCGCGACCATCTCTGTCCAGACGGTGCGAAAGCTCCATGATGACGGATTCCTTATCCTCCTTGGGGCGATCGGGACAGCGGGGTTCTCTCTCTCGCTCGTCGCGATCCTTGCGGTCGACAAGGCGAGGAACGGCGCGATCATCGCCATCCAGGAGATCACCGGCACGATAACAGCGCACCACGTGCTTGTCTTCCTTGCCGCGTCGCTCATCGCAGGATCTGTCGCGCTCGTTCTCACACTGGTGCTTGCCAGGGGATTTTCCCGCTTCATCACGAGGATTTCCTACAAGCACCTCGTGGCCGGCATCATCATCTTTGTCACCCTCCTTGTCATCGTCATGACCGGATGGGTCGGCTTTCTCGTCCTCATCGTCTCGACGTGCATAGGGATCCTTCCAGGGATCGTCAAATGCACAAGAACGCAGAGCATGGGATGCCTGATGGTGCCAGTCATCCTCTATTTCCTAGGATGATCCTTAAGAAAGGGACATGATATCGTGATACGCTGTTGAGAGGAGCGCATGGATGCTCTTCTTGTCTTTCGCGTCGAATTGCTGCGAGGAAAAATCCCTCTTCAGTTCTGTGTAGAGCATCTTCGCAGGATGCTTCTCCTTATTTGATACGTGCTCCTGCAGCATGGTGAGCTTCTGGAAGAAATCAGCGGTCTTCTTGTCCGGAAGGCCGGGAGAATCTTTTGGAGCGTCCAGGGAGAACAGCGGAAGGTCCTTGTGATTGTCGCCCCAATTCGTCTTCACATCATTTTTCCGAAGGACCACTATCCCTGCGTCAGATTCCTTGACAAGGTCATCGCTTCCCTTTGTCGAGAGGGTGAATTTCCCTTCATGATACGCGCGGATGAAACTCTCCTCTGAAAAGGAGGACGCCAAAAGCTCGATGTCATGGATGGCCTCCTCATTGGAGACAAAACCTGGAGACCTGATCTTATCGATTCCGCCAGGCGGAAGTTCTGTCCAGGGCCTTGGCCTATCCGGGTCAGGGACGAGCTCTTTTATACGGCCACTGATCACGAGGTAGGCAGTCTCAGGGGTATAGGCGTACTTCAGTTTTTCAGCAAGGACCTGGTCTTTCACAGAATGCGAGACCCATGCCGCAAAATCATTCTTTTCCGTGTTCACATGATGAGAAAATGTCTCTTGGTCCATGCTTTTGAGGGCGCTTGCAAGCTCGACAATGTTTCTAAGAGATTCACCCCCTTTGAGTATAAAGCGCTCATTGGGTCGAACATTCGACAGATAACCCATACTCTTCACCTGTTCATATTGTATTGGTGCTGCTTCTTCCTATGGAAGGCGCAGAACGTGATCCCTTTCAAGGCGCGCTTCTTGCAACGCACGCACGTCCCTTTCTTATCCTTCTGCTTGTACACCAATCGCCGCTTCTTGTTGATGCGGTCCTTGTTCAGGTGGTAAAATTTCTGGAACCTGTTCTTGAACTTTTTCGGTCTTGTTTTTTTCATGTCACCCACCGTTATACGATTCCAAAGTGTCTCTTATTTAAAACGTTTTCGATTGCATGGTCGTATGTGCATAGCATCCTAAGGTCAAAATTCACTAAATGAAATTTATCGAGAGCGTTGCGGGGGGACGCCTCATTGCGACCGTAGTCGCTATGAGGTCA
>JAGVFV010000138.1 GCA_020057445.1 archaeon
CTTCAAATGTAATTCTTACGCGAGGATGGCAGAGCCTGGTCAAATGCGCAGGACTTAAGCGGCGAAAAACCTTGAACGGTTTTTGAGGTCTTCGTTGCCGAAGACATCCTGTCCCTTAGTGGGTTCGTGGGTTCAAATCCCTCTCCTCGCAGCTGAGCTCAGCTGGCACCGAAGCGGGGAGGACGTTTCTCTTCGAGAAAGTCCTCCGCACTGCTTCTTACGAGACGTATTCTTTTTTCGTGGGTTGTTAGGGTGAGCCCGCAGGCGAACACTACCTTCAGCAACCGCAGTTGCTCGTCACAAATCCTTCCTGGCAGTTTCAGTTGGTATTCTATCGAGAACGCGATAACCTGTTATTTCAGGTTCTATTTCAATTCTGCCTTTTTTTCCTGGAGTTTCCTGATCGCATCGACGATTGCCTTCACGTCGTCTCCGACAATAGAGTCAAGAATCCGTAGGAAATCTTGATGCCTCGTTTGATTGAATCCGCTCCTGTTTTCCTGCAGAAGCGTGTCCCAGAGGGTTTCCCGGTCTTTCTCAGGTATCTGGACTTTCTGCTCAAGTTGAAGCAAAAGCGTCTTTATCGGAGGATTGATATTGATGATGATATTTGAGCATCGTCCGCAGGGATGATTGGCGCCAATCCTGTCTGAATCCTGGAATTTCCGGCCGCAAGTCGTGCACGTGTATTCTTTTGGTTTGATGATCATGTTTTTCACCTTCTAATAGTCTCATATGACAACGAGGAGTTTATATATAAATTTTGCTGAGCCATTAATCAACTTGTGCCTATGGAACAAGGCAAACAATTAAATACGCATTCTTCCTTTGTTCCCAAAGGTGATATCATGAGGCTTGTTTTGCTCACGGCAATTTCAATTCTGCTTGTGTTGTTGCTCAATTCGTCCTGCGAACCGACTTTGCAGTCGGGTCCTTCGGAGAATGGGACCGTAGAACAAGAGACGAGCGCTTCTTGCACGGAGGGAATGGTGAAAGACGCTGCAGGCACGTGCATTACACAAACATCAGATGAGCCTGGCGATGTACCGCTTCCCCCTGCTGAAACCAATGCAACAAAGTCTGACGATAAATCAAGTGAAGATAAATCCACTGCATTGAAGACAGAGGACGCTTCGGATGATAAAGAAACAGGAGATGATACGACAGACGACCAGGAGGAAGAAGATGAGACTCATCCGGTGACTCCCCCTGCTCCAGAGAGTCTCTTTCCTGGCCTTGATGCTCGTTCTCCAAGAAGTAGTGAGAATTCTCTTACTGATTTTCCAATACCATTCATGGATGATGGGGACAGGGATTATGTTCTTGTCTGGAGCAGCGGAAGCGCGGGTGCTGCCTGCCAGATCAATCTTGATAGCGTTCTTCGCAGCATGAGTGCGAAAAGGGTTTTTGAGGAGCAGCTTGTGGAATCTTGGGATGAGATGCAAGGGAAGAATCTTGTCGTCATCGGTAATGCGTGCAACAATCGCCTGGCAAAAGAGATCCTTGGTAATCCTGATCCTTGCGATGATGGTCTTGTGACAGGAAAGGGTTATGTTCACTTGGTCGTCTATGATGGCGAGCATTATGCATTGCTCATCATGGGAAAGACGAATTCAGATATTGTCGACGCATGCAAGGTTATGGGCGCAGGGGATCTTGTCATGCACGGGACAGAAGATAGTTTTGATCTAGAGGGTTGATTTTTGTCAATTCATAGATTTTTTGGTCATTTTTTACTTGGTAATGCCTTTTTTGTCAATAGATTAATATATAGATTTTCTTATGGAAGAGTGGTAAAATAGGTATAAAAAATGACAGCTGTGTTGGAATACGTGGACAGTGAATCAGACATCGCGACTATTGTTGAAAATGCTCAGCAGATCAGAAATGCGCCAATGGCACGCCAGGATGCTTACATAGTGACGATCTTTCCAAGCATTCTCGATGTCCCAGGAGATGATATTTCTCCTGTCATGAAGTATATTGGCAAGGATCTTCCAGATTCAGTGGATGCCCTTGTAGCAGAAGCGGGAATGACCCTTCCCGAATTCGGTGATGTCATCTTTTACGCGCTTTCAGATGAAGAAAGGCAATACTACCTTTCTCAAAAAAACCCTGGCTATCCTGCATGGGAACATGCTTACTGTACATTGCTTGCAGCAATAACAGAGCTTGTATCGAACGCAGCAGAGCATGGTAATCATTTTGATCCTTCGAAAAACGTCCGCGTGGACCTCTCGATACTGTCGCTTGAAAATGGCATTCGACGGTTTGCTGTCGAAGTCGCTGACGAAGGCGGATTCCATGATTATAAGCGGCACAAGCGGCAGGACTATGTACGAGACAAGGAAGTTGATATACGTGTCCGCGGGCATGGCGATTCCATCGTGCAGAAGATCCGTTGGACTAAAGGCGCTGTCATGAACTTTCGTGGAAAGACTCCGTACACGTCTTCAGTCCTTTATTACCTTAATTTCTAGTCCAGGAGCTCTTCGACTTTTCGAAAGTCAGAGTACGCTGACCACCTGCGGTAGAATTCTTCCTTATTGGCCTTGAATTCCCGAAGATGCCGCGATATCTGATTCATCTCTGTCTCAAAGTAGTCGCGGTAATTGTCGATCTGTGTCTGCGCCCGACGAGATATTTTGGTTGAATTTGTTATTACCATCCCGAATCACTTGTCTACGGTACGCAACCTCGCAGTATATAAACATTTCGCTTTAAGTATACAGAAAAGTATACTAGAAGGGTGCCAGTATACGTTTTTGGTGCATTAGTTTAGAATTTTTTGTGAGCATGATGGAGAGACTGCGTTTTGGAGGATGTCTTCTTCGGAAACCTTTCTTGTCAGCAGTTAATTGGAGATAATCATTACGATCTGCGCCTGTCAGCAGTCAGCTTCGCTCTGCTGTTGGCTGGGTTCTGTAAGCTGTTAGCAGTTAATAATACACATAATATTGGCTCTGTCGCGCCCCGCCGTCATAGAACCAGTCTGACTGTCCTTTGCCGTAATACCAGGACATGCTTTGGGTGTGGTATGTCTTGTCATAGGCGCTGCCGTAATTGAATGCGCCGCTCTGATAGCCGTATGGGCGTGAAGGGGCGTAGATTGTGGGGAAATATCCGCCGCGGTATCTGGCGTCGTATTTGGATCCGTAGGAATAGACTTGGAAATTATTTGCATATGCGTTTCCCGAGTATGAAGTCGGATAAGAATAGGAGGTGTGGTATTCGTATTGCGGATGGGGATAAGAATAGGATGTCCATGCGCTTGCATTCTTTGCGAAAAGGAAGAGTGATGCGACGATGAGGATGGTGAGTATGATCTTTTTCATGATGCCCTCCATTAATTACTGAAGAGTAGTGTTTTTATCTTTATAAACGTTTCGGTTTTTTCAGGCAATATTTTTATGTACATGCCAATTATGATGCCTCATGGGAATCCTTATCGGCACATCCGGGTATAGCTATGACGATTGGAAGAAGAAGTTCTATCCGCCGCTCATCAAGACTCCGGAGATGCTCACTTTTTATGCGAAATTTTTCCGCATGACTGAGATCAACTCATCCTACTATCGCATCCCTCCTCGGCAGATGATGGAATATATCCTGGAAAAGGTGCCTGAAGACTTCATCTTCACGGTCAAGGTGTTCAAGGGCATCACCCATGAGAGACCAGAAGATGCTGATAGGCTCATCCTTGACTTCAACCAGGCGATAGGTCCGCTCGTCGAAAGGGGTAAATGCGCGTGTCTTCTCCTGCAATTCCCGTATTCGTTCCATAACACGCAAGAAAACCAGGAATACCTTTTGCAGATGAAAGGGAAATTCAGCGCGCCGCTAGTGGCGGAATTCCGCAATTCCGGCTGGATCACGGAAAGCACATTTGCCATGCTTGAAGAGCAGAAGATCGGATTTTGCTGCGTGGATGAGCCACGGCTCAAAGGACTCATCCCTCCGGAAGCGCGGGTGACATCAGACATCGGCTATGTCCGCTTCCACGGCAGGAATGCGCAAACCTGGTTTGCGAAAGATGGCACGCAATATGCAAGGTATGATTACCTGTATGGTGAAGAGGAGCTTATGGAATGGGTGCCGAAGATCAAGGCAATGGCCGGCCTGACAAAGACGTTTTTCGTTCTTTTCAACAACCATCCGAAGGCATATGCCGTTCGCAATGCGGAACTGATGGCAAAGCTCCTCGACATTCCGCTCCCTGCGATACCGAAAGAAGAGGATTATGATTCTAGCTTGAATAAGTTCTTGTAATCATTGCAGGACGGGTTCCTCTTTTAGGCTTTCGAACCACATGCTCACCTTTTTGATATCTGTATCTTCGGCCAGGTCGATCTCGTGGTCGATGTAATGCACGTTCTTCCTGTCCTTGAAGGTCGTGTAAGCATCGCATGCCGCCGCGAGGTATTCAAGGTCACCTTCCCGCCATTTTTTGCCTTTCTCCTGCCAGCGCTTTTCAAGATGCCTCTTGACGACGTCGAACGGAGGGTTGAGTACAATGGCGTGGGGCTCTCGTAATGCTGGAAGATAGAGGTCGTTTGTCATGGCCTCATAGCGTTCGCGCTCGTCTGTCGTGATCCATCCGCGCAGGTGATACGCGATAGTGTACGCGTCATTGTCATAGATGCAGCGGTTGCCGATGACCGTCTTGTCAAGGTTTTTTTCCGCTATCTGCATGGTCTCGAAGTTTTCGATGATGCGCTGGCAGATCTTGAGGAGCCGCCGGTCCCTCGGTTCGACGTCGAATTTCGATGTCGTGGTCTTCAGCTCTGGAAACAGGGTGTCTGGAATCTCTGTGAGGATGCGGTCGAGGAGTGTCGTCTTTCCTGATCCGTGCGGGCCGGAGAGGAAGACAAGGCTCACTTTCTCACCTTTGCAGGACGTCTCATCTTTGCAGGTTCCTTTTTCGTTCCTTCTAGGATGAATGCGGCGCCCTCTTCAAGTGATACGCTTCCCTCGAGTAATCCTGCACAATCCCCATTACCGGGAGTGAGAAGGTCACTTTTCCCTGTGCGGACAAAATCATATTTCCTCTCTCCTGTTATTCCCAGGTTCATGCGCCAGCCGTTTGCGATCGGCGCGTTGTTGTAGAGCACGAACACGAACTTGGCGAGATCGACCATACCAGAGACTATCTGCGCTTCAGCGTCTTTTTCAAATCCTGGAAATTTCGGGATGAATCCAGCGTATTCCAATTCGAGCTGCCTTTGTATCTCTGATTCCTTTTCCTCTCCTGCACGTGTAAGATGGGAGCGGTTGACGGTCATGGAATATATCCTTCCGTCAGCAAGGTCAAGGATGAATGCATCGCCTTTCTCCTTTCGGATCTTTCCCTTGTATTCGCCATGTTCGCTTGCGACGCGTTTTGCCTCTTCGAAGATGGTCTCCATGCTCGCTTCATAGCGCTCTTCTGTCCTCTTGACGATGATCTCTTCGTAGGGGATGCCGAGCTTGACAGGGATGACGCTTCCTTTTTTCTTGAGGAATTTCTTTCCTGCCTTCTCGATCACGACGAGCTTCTCTTCGAGTCCGTCGCCGAAGAAATGGTTGACTCCTTCTGCGATGTTGTTCACCGGATCCTTGAGGTAGCGTGCGCTCTGTGTCGCCGGGAAGTCGAATGTGTCGAGGAATGCATTGATCGCCGGCTCTTTTCCCTTCCCGACGACCTGGATGTCGAATTTCACCTCGTATTCCCATGCAGGGAATTCTTTCGGTATGTCGCCGATGCTCTTGATCCCTGCGGCCTCTGCAAGGTTCCCGATGAAGCCGCTACCGTTGCGTTGCAGGGATGCGACGAAATGCTTGATGAGCCCTGACCGGTCTTGCGTCTTCTGGAAGACACGGAATGCTGATGCAAGATCAGACTCCGCATAGTACGAGTCCCGCTCGCAGTCCGACTGGAATCGTGGTGTGTATGATGTGTAGCATCCTCCCATGTTCATCATCCTCCTGCCTTTCTTGGCCAGTGTTCTATTACAGCTTTGTGAACAATATCTGCAAGCTCAAAGTAATTGACATAGATTTTCGCATCGTACATGCCATCTCCCAAAAGTTCAAATCTGATGTTCTTTTCTATGGCTCCCCGGATGATATGCTCGAGCTGGTATGGGTGGGCGCATGTCGGGCAGGGTTCGCGTTTGCGGGTAGAGCCAATTCCTTTCTTTCTCGTCCAGGTAGTCATGTTCGTATATGTTGTCTCACAGACCTCGCAGGTTCCCTTACTGTAAGGATGTATATTGTAGTCTGCAGGATTAATCGTCATCAGCTTCACTTTTCAAAGGTTTCTTCTCCGAATTTATTTTGTATAAAGTGCATTCAATTGTGCTATGAGCAAATCTATTCGGTCCTCTAGGTCCATGATTCTGCCTCACTCGCGCATATGCGTCAAATGATCTCTTGGAAAAGTGAGATCTCAGGATCTTTGTGATGATCTCTTCTTCGTTGAGACTTCCTCTTGTTAACATGTCGGTAAGAAAGTACAATTTTTCCTCAAGGCTGTGATGGCCGACTTCTTTTACATCGACTCGCCGATAGGGGATATGGAATCCACATTCCTCAATCGTCTGATAGAAATTTCCGTCAGACCAAATGAGACATTTTAATGTCTGCCGATGCGATGTTGATAATATGGAGCATATCCTTCTTTGGTGATCATGAATGTATTCCTTGTTTGTTTTTTGGATTATTATCCCCTCCTTGGCCATTCTTCGATGATCTTCTGTTTGACAATATTTGCTATCTTTTGAGAAGCAATCAGAGGATAAAGCCCTGTTTGAGAAAGCTCTTCCTCGATCAGATTTTCGATCGCAGGGTCAAATCCGCAGGAAGGACACTTCTTGACCTGATGCTCGTTTCCCTTCTTGCAAAAGAGGTACTTTTCTTTCACATAGATGGTTTGGCAGCAATCGCAAGCTGACTTCTTTTCCACACGAAGTTCCTTATGCATGTTGATCACCTTCATAGTTAAAGGTAGAGTTGCTAACTATATACATTTTTCTTACCAATTTTTGTCCGCAGTGTCGTACCTGACCGAAAAGCATATATATCCGTCATGAGTATGCGCTCCTATGCTCACCACAAAAGAGATCAAGAAGATCGAGGACTTTGTCTATGCAAAGCCAAGAAGCCTGCAGGAGGTCGCGCTCCACATCGGTAGGAGCTGGCGCACGGCAGATAGGTATGTGGATGAGCTTGCTAAAGAGTATGGGACGATCGCGACGAGGACATTTCGTGAAGGCACCCGCGGTGCCCTGAAGATCGTCTTCTGGGCAAGCATGGAAAATGCCCACCAGTCTGTCTTCCAGGAGAGGCTGGAAAATGACATCATGCACTACAAGAGGAAAGAGGACTTTTCAGCCTTCGATATCTATCAGCATGTTGCTGAGAAGGACCGGAAGGCGGTCGTCATCACGACGGGAAAAGAGGACAGGATCGATATCGAGGAATGGACAAAAGAACTGCTCGAGGCAAAGAAGCAGGTGCTCATCTTCTCAGGCAATCTTTCCTTCCTGAACCTCTCGTGCAAAGGGTGCGATCCCTTAGAGACATTCTCGACACTTGTAAAGAAAGGTGTGTCTGTGAAGATACTCTCCCGTGTGGACCTCGCCGCGATGGACAATGTCCAAAAAATCCTTTCATTGAATTTCAGGCACGGGAAAGAGCTCGTCGAGATCCATCATGCAGAGCATCCCATCAGGGCGTTCATCTTCGACAACAGGCTGCTACGCATCAGGGAGATAAAGGAGCCCACAGGCAAGGCGAACGAGCTCAACAGAAGGGTCTTCATCTATTACCTTATAAAGGATAAGGACTGGATAGAATGGATGACACGGATCTTCTGGAAGATGTTCTCCAACAGCATCGACGCGAAGAGGCGCATAGAACAGCTCAAGACCCTCTCGTTCTGATGGCAAAGAATATATATCCCTTCTGAGTCCATACCCTTGAGGTGGGGAGGCGAAAGGATGGATACACATATTTCTGAATTCAGCAGGGACCTTGGCGTCGGCGAGCGCGCATTCCTCGTGAAGGCACGGGCAAACGAGATCCGGGCGCAGGGCCATGATGTCATCGAGCTTGAGATCGGCGAGCCTGATTTTACGACACCGAGAAATGTGCGCGAGGCCATCAAGAGTGCGATCGATGCAGGCATGACCCATTATGAGATCGTCCCCGGGAACAAGAGATTCCGCGAAGTGATTGCCGCGTATGTCGGAAGGACGAGAAAGATTGATGTATCTCCAGATGAGATCCTCGTCACTGGAGGAGCAAAGTCTGCGATTTTCTACAGCTTGCTTACCGTGGTCAAGCCAGGGGGTTTTGTCATGATGCCTGATCCCACATATCCTGTCTATAAGTCTGTTGTCCAAGGCATCGGCGCACTTGCAGCGAAAATTCCTCTGAAAGAGGAGAACAATTTCCGTTTGGATATCCCTGAATTTCGATCAATGTTCAATACCAAGTCAGGATTCTTGTCTTCAGTATTGATTTTCTGCAGTCCGCAGAACCCGACAGGAGGAATATTCGCAAAGGCCGACCTTGAGGTCATTGCCGAGGAAGCGAAAGAGCGAGAAATCATTGTCATCGCTGACGAGATCTATTCCCGTCTGTTGTACGGTGTCGAGCATGAGAGCATCATGTCCATCCCTGGCGCGGCAGAGCGGACCGTCATGATTGACGGCTTCTCAAAGACATACGCAATGACTGGTCTACGGCTTGGTTATGCCGTCGTCAAGGATAAGGAGATCTATAATGCTATGAAGAAGATCGCAGGGAACGACCAGTCGTGCGTATCCGCCTGCCTACAGCAAGGTGGGATCGAAGCGCTCACCGGTCCGCAGGATGCGGTTGATGAGATGCGCTCTGAGTTCGAGAAGAGGAAGAGGGTAATTGTCGCCGGCCTCAACACAATCCCAGGCATCCATTGCAATGATCCTGTCGGCGCATTCTATGTCTTCCCGAATGTGCAGGGCTTGATGGAGAAGAAAGGATTTGAGAAGGCTGACCAGCTTGCGGATGCTCTTCTTGAGACTGCGTATGTCGCAGGGCTTTCAGGCACTGCATTTGGTAGCTATGGGGAAGGTCACATGCGGTTCTCGTATGCGAACTCAATAGAGAACATCGAGAAGGCAGTGGAGAGGATAAGGAAGTTTGGAGCGATGTAGGGCTTGTTTGTCCTTCAATTCACATCGGCTCTGTCCTTCGTCCTTCCTCTCTTTTTTTGCCCGAAGGGATCAAAGCTGTCCCTGAATACTGAATAATGCAATATTGATTATCCCCGTTTGTCATAGCTGAACTCAAACTAAAAAGCAGGTCAGTCACCGCCAATGCGTCTGCAGGGACCTTTTTCGCAAAATCCTGCAATGCCTTGTCAACATCCAGTGAGTGATACTGTTGGATATGGTGCACTCCGACTTCTTCGTATGCATGGACTCCAAGATGCGTTGCTGCGTATGTTGCTTGCCTTGTGGTCAGTATCTTTTCCAATGCGATTGCCATCTTGTTCTCCCTCGCCTCTTCTAAAGAGGGAAATATCTTGGGATATTTAAAGTTGCATCAAAATGGGCTAATATGAAACCCTATCCACCAGCATAAGGCGAGACACGACGAGAAAATAAAGTTTGCCCGTCGCGGGGGGACGCCTCATTGCGACCTCAGTCGCTATGAGGTCATATCAACTTCGTTGAAATGACCCCTCGGGGACGCAGGGCATTGAGGATAAGAAAGCGATTGTCGAGCAGCTGGTGGTCGCACGAAGTGCGAGGGTTTCATATTGGCCATCAAAATGGAAAATAATTTCGTGTTAGAACTTATTGCTCATGATTGTGGTCATGCCTGTGTTCATGAGGATGGTCATGATTGTGCTCATGCGGGATGTCGATCTTCTTGTCGACGTTGGCTTCTTTGCCTTTCTTTTCACCTGGTCCATCTGAAGAGGATTCTTCTTTTTTCTCTGATTCTTTCTTCCCTTTCCGAAATTCTATCGTCTTTATCCCGGTCGTCTCTGTCAGGTCTTGGATGAGTCCTGTCTGGATCTGGTCAGGGACATCTATGGGAGTGGTTATCTTTGCAGTGTCTCCTTCGATGCTGATGTCCAGATAGGGGAACCTGATGATGTCAAGGTATGCCTTTATCTTCTCTTCTGTGGAATCCACGATGCGAATGATCTCGATGTCGTATTCGAGGTCCTTGCTTGCGAGCGGGTGGTTGAAGTCGACGATGACCCGTCCTCCTGAGACGTTCTTGACAATGCCGAGGTTGTCGTCGATGTTGACCTCGAGGCCGGGAAAAGGCTTCACCTGTTCCTTGTTGAAGAGGCTGATTGGCATGAGCTTGAGGAGTTTTGGGTCTTTCTTTCCAAATCCGTCGACGTCCTTGACCTGGAATGTGTATTTTCCCATGGTCTTTCCGACGATCTGCTCGTCAAGCCCTTTGATCAGGTGGTGCTTTCCGATGCAGACGACGACTGGCTTGTACGTGACTTTGGCGTCGTAGAAATTGCTTTTCTTCGCGACATCCGCATCAGTCGTGTCAAAGACAGTATCTTCTCCCTTGATCTTTCCTGTGTAGGTGACTTCTATATAATCATTTTTCTTGATGGTCATAACGTCAGAGGGAAGGAGGTTTTTTTATAAAGCTTGCGGAAGCCTATGCGAAGATGAGGATGAGCGGGAAGATGATGGCGAAGATGATGAGAAAGACTATCTCTGATATGCCGAGCGGGTGCATCTTTTCCTTGAATGGGTGGATGAATTCTTTCCACTTGAGCTTGATTGCGATGAGAGCGCCAGCGAGCATGACGATCCAGAAGATCATTTCATAGACTGGCTGGATGACGTGCAGGTAGATCTGCAGGCTGATGATGATGTTGAACAGGAGATGGAGGAGCATGGACAGCCATAGGTTCTTCGTGAGCTCGAAGAAGACGATGAGGAAGAACGATCCGATGAAGACAGAGGTCGCCCATACGATGACGTGTTTCAATCCTTCTCCTGGGATGAAGAAGTGGGCAAAGGCGAAATTCAGCGAGACTGCAAACGCCATCCAGAGAAAGCCGTAGGTGCGAAGCCTGTTCTGGAAGAGCGCCCTGATGATCATCTCCTCCTTGATGACATAGAGAGGCATGGTGAGGGAAAAGAAGAGCACCCCTGAAAGCGTGAGGAGGCCGACGTTCTCTGCATACCATAGGTCATAGCCAGGGTCGATCACCCTCCCGAGGAAGGCAAGGGGCATGAGGAGCAGGATGAAGAGGAGCATGAGGAGGAATTGCTTTCCGGTGAACCTCTTGAAGCCGTAATGGGAGAATGGCTTTCGCTCGAAGATCTTGATGAGGAGGAATATGACGATGAATAAAAGCATGACGATGAATGCTGCCTTTCCAGGAAATGACCCTAAGAACATGAATAATTTCATCAGGCCGGGAAGGAGCAAGCCTGCGCCGATGATGAAGAGAAAATAGACAAGGATGAGGACTATCTTTTCCCATAAGGCAAGCATTCGTGTCATGTGAGAGTCTTTTTATATTCGTTGAGCCCGATGAGGGCCCGAAATGTGGTGAAGACCTGCCCTTCGTTTGCCGGAAAGTCCTGGCTGATCTTCCAGTAGCCTTGCGCTTCTTGCGCATTGAGCACGTTCTTGGCGATCTCATCAAGCGCAGCGGGATTATCATAATGCGAAGCGACCATGACATCGAGAATGTTTGAGACCATGAGCGCATTTCCCGCAAGGTTCTTTGAGGAGAAGTAGCTGATGAAGTCTGCATACGATAATTTCTGCTGGTGGAATTGAAGATCCTTGTATGCGTTCTCATAGTCATTCAGCACGTAAATTGCGTGGTAGATGACTGACAGCTTGTCTAGGTCGGTGCGGTTCTGGTCTTGGATGAATTCGTTCGTGTTGTTGATCATCTTCCTTATGAGGCGTATCTCAAGATCTTTGTCGAGGCGGACAGCGATGAAGTGCCTCATGCACCAGGATTCGTCTGCGATATTCCTCCACGCGTCTGAGATGTAATAATCGTTTGGCATCCAATCATCATCAGCGGTCAGGTAGGACCATGCCGTGCCTGCCATTGCCTTGTTCTTGGTGATGAATCCGATGATGCAGTATGTGTCAAGCGCTACTCCGCCAGGGTCGGACGAGCTCGTGATGACATTATTTATGCGTTCTTTTTCCCATTGCTTTGCGATCCCTTCGACGATGGCGTGCGCGTCCTTTCGTTGCTGTTCCATCCCCTTGAGGTGTGGCATTGCCTGCTCAAGGAAGTACACGTCGAAATAGGCGTCGAGAAGCCGGTAGGTCACGTTGCACGGTGTCGAAAGCGGGCATGCGATGTGTTCGCCTGGATAGACAAAGGTGAGGTAATTGTCTGCATAGGTGCCTGACTGGTATGCGCTTTCGAGATAGGCGACTCCTTTTTCTGTTGCTAGGTCTATTTTGGTGACTGTGTCATTGTCTGGAGCTGGTTTTTGGGCGCATGCTGTCAGGAAGAAAAGCATGAATACTATCACCCACATTTTCATTGCAGTGCACTGCCGATGGAGACTATATAAATATTTGGGTTTTCGTATGTGCATAGCATCCTAAGGTCAAAATTCAATAAATTGAGAGTATCGAGAGCGTCGCGAGGGGTCGTCCCGCTGGGAAACGAAGTTTCTCAGCGTCATAGGAACAAAGAAATCCAGAGATTTCTTGTTCCAGAAATGACTTCGGCATTTCTCGGAACTTCGTTCCAATGACTTTCGGGGACGCAGCTCATTCAAGAATAGCGTCGAGAATTTTGAAGATGCTATGCACATACGGTTTTTCAGAATGCGTCTTCCTTGTCGTCCTTTGGGATGGGGTCTTCACCTGATCCATCTTCTTCAATACCGTTTTCCAATGATTGCCCTGCGGGATATTCTTCATCCGTATCGTCTTCTGCTTCATGTTCCGCTGCCTGTTTTCCCTCTTCTGTATCTTCCTCTGTCTTTTTTTCGCTTTGTGATGGTTCTTCATATCTGATCTTCTGGGAGACATACGTGTCCGCGATGGTGAAGACCTCTTCGAGGGAGAGGGAGCTTGTCTCGAGGACGAAGTCGTAGGATAGGACGTTGTTCACGTCGATCTTGTAATACTTGAGGTATCTTTTCCGGTCGCCTTCCTGGCGTTCGATGAGGCCTTTCTTAAGGTCCTCTTTTGTGCCAAAGCTCCCTTCATTCCTCTCGTTCGATTCCTGCAGGTCTTTCCAGATGCGGACTGCTGCCTCTTCATAGTCCGTCTTCAGGAATATCTTGATGCCGTGGGGGATGAAGTGGTGGCTTGTCCTGCTCGTGATGATGAAGTTGTCCTCTTCTTTGCCGAGTTCTTGCATATATGTGTCGATGTCGCGGTCGATCTCGCCGCTCTTGTCGCGAAGCCTGTTGAGGTCGACCAGGGTGATTCCTTTTCTCTTGGCGATGCTTCGCATGAGGTCGCCCATGGAGTAGAAGGAGAGATGGTATTTGTCTGCGAGCTTCTTTCCGATGGTGTTCTTTCCTGATCCCGGTGTCCCGTCGAGGCAGATGATCATGGATGAACGCGAGGGGTGCTCATTAATAAATATTGCGGGTGAGTTGCTTGTCAAGATGCTGTCCGTAGAATGCCCATGTACGCTCTATTGCCTCTCTTGAAGCTGTTGTCTGCATGGAGCGAGGTCCTTGCCTCCCTTTAAAAACCTTGCCGCAAGACTTATAAGGTCAGTCGTCCTCCTGACTCGCAGGGTGAATGCATGAAAGATTTCCCAGTGCAGCCGATATTTATCCTTCCTGAAAGCACGAGAAGATCCCAGGGTAAAGACGCCCAGCGCATGAATATCGCCGCTGCAAAGCTTGTAGGCGAGACAGTCCGGACAACCCTTGGGCCAAAAGGCATGGACAAGATGATCGTCACGGCTGGAGGGGATATCATCGTCACGAATGACGGGGTCACGATCCTGAAAGAGATGCAGATCGAGCATCCGACGGCAAAGATGGTCGTGGAGATCGCAAAGACCCAGGAGGCAGAGGTCGGTGATGGGACGACTACTGCTGTCATCATCGCTGCAGAGCTCCTGAAGAAAGCTGAAGAGCTTCTTGACCAGGATGTTCATCCGACAGTCATCGCCAGAGGTTATCGGCTTGCGGCGGAGCATGCCCTTGAATTTCTTGAGAAGAATGCTGAGCCTATCACTGACAAGAATTTTGACTTGATGAAGAAGGTCGCGCTGACTGCGATGACTGGAAAGGGCGCTGAGTCTGCAAAGGAAGTCCTTGCCGAGCTTGTCATGCAGGCTGTCCGGCGGGTGACTGAAATTAAGGATAACAAGACCACCCTTGACCGGTATGCTATCCGCATCGAGAAGCGAGCAGGAGGACGCATCGAGGATTCCGAGCTTATTGAAGGGTTGGTGATTGACAAGGAGAAGCTCCATCCGCAGATGCCCTCAAGGGTGAGGGAGGCAAGGATACTGCTCTTGGATTGCCCTCTTGAAGTGAAGACGACAGAGATCGACGCGAAGATCCAGATCACAGACCCGTCGAAACTGCAGCAATTCCTTGACATGGAAGAGAACATGCTCAAGAAGATGGTGCAGAAAGTCGTCGATTCTGGCGCTCGGGTCGTCTTTTGCCAGAAAGGCATTGATGATCTCGCAGAGCATTTCCTCGCAAAGCAGGGCATCTATGCGTGCAGGCGGGTGAAGAAATCTGATATTGAGAATCTTTCCAAGGCGACTGGTGCGAGGATCGTGATGAACCTTGATGATCTTTCACCTGATGATGTCGGTCTTGCAGGCATTGTCGAAGAGGTCAAGGTCAGCGAGGACGAATCCATGACATTTGTCCGCGAGTGCAGGAAGGCGCGGATGGTGACTCTTCTCATCCGTGGCGGTTCTGAGCATATCATTGATGAGATCAAGCGAGCGCTTGAGGATGCCATCGGCGACATTTCAGCGGCGCTATCCAATAACAAGCTGGTCGGAGGCGCTGGCGCGTGCGAGATAGAGCTTTCCCGTGAGCTTTCGCATTATGCGAATTCGCTTTCAGGACGTGAGCAGCTTGCCGTGAAGGCATTTTCCCAATCAATGGAAATCATCCCGCGGACTCTTGCAGAGAATGCAGGCCTTGATCCTATCGATGTGCTTGCAGAACTGAAGAGCGCGCACGTGAAGAAGATGAAGCACGCAGGAATCAACGTGTTCACGGGAAAGGTGATGGATTCCTGGAGGTCAGGAGTTGTGGAACCCCTGAAGATCAAGACCCAGGCGATTTCCTCCGCGACTGAGGTCGCGATCATGATCCTTCGGATAGATGACGTGATCCTTGGCGGCAATGGAGAGACGAATAAAGGAAGAGCGCCACCCGGTCCTGAGATGTGAGTTGTTCTGAGAGCGCGAGCAGAGCTTGTGTATTTCCTAAGCATATGACTTTACTTGATCATCCTGACGATCTTCTCGTGCTTCTGTTCCCACTCCCGCAGTTCTCTGAAAAGTCCTTTGACTGCAGGGTTGTCTGTCTTCTCGATCTCGTAGGCGTAGATTTCTTCTAAGGCAATCTCTTCCTTGAGCGCAAGGTCGACTGATTTCTTGTCGACTGTCCCTTTTTGGTTCTTTTCAAGCTCGAGGATGACCCTTGTGATCATGTCCGCGTGGGTGAACGAGTCGAGGATGAGCGGTGTGATCTTCTCGTTGTTGTCTGCGTAGTTGAGGTTTCGCAGGTTGTCCAGATAGAAAAAGATGGTGTTTGTCTCTGATTTGAGGTTCTTTTTCAGGAGCTTGATCAGTTGTTCATTTGAGTACATGGTGCACCTCTGCTTATTTGGTCTGAATTCATAGAGATGATGGTTTAAATATGGATGTCTTTATAAAGTTAACTATAGTTAATATTCTTGTCGGGTTTTTCATAGGGACGAATCGAAAATTTTTTATGGCAAGAGCTGTTTTTTCTGTCAATGACGCACATCCATGAGAGGATCGATTTTACTGTCGAGGCGTTCATCGTCTTTGGCGGCAAGGTGCTGCTTCGCAAGCACGACAAGTACAAGCGCTGGCTCAGCATCGGCGGGCATATCGAGCTTGACGAGGATCCGGTCCAGGCGATCATTCGGGAAGTGAAAGAGGAGGTCGGTCTTGACGTGGAGCTTTTCGGTTCGAATGATATCCCCCCGTTTCGGTCTCAGATTTATAAGGAACTTCTCCCTCCAGTATCCATGAACAGGCACAGGATCAACGAGCGCCATGAGCATGTGACCCTTGTCTATTATGCAAGGTCAAAGACTGACAAGCTTCGCCTGTCAGATACAGAAGTGACTGAAGCGTGTAAATGGTTTTCAAGGAAAGAACTTGACGATCCGAGCTTTGGCATAGATGAATCGATAAGGTATTCTGCAATAAGGGCGCTTGAGACTATAGTGGAAAATGTGTGAATTAAACTCCGCTTAATGCTGGTAGTGTTATCCGAGTTCTATCCGTTAATCAACATATTTAAATAGATGAGTCGATGATTTAAGGAAATCATGAATTTTAAACCGACAGGTCTGAAGATAATTGTCGCGCTTTTAATAGGAATTGTTTTCGGCTGGTTCGGAATCGGTTTGTGCAGTGCTCGCACTTTTGTCGCTTTTGAGAATGCTTGGGATAGATTTTGGATTATGTTTTGTCCGTATATCATGATGTTGATCATTTCTATAGTCATATATCTTATATGGAGTTTTGTGGATAGGAAAAAATAAGTCGCTGATCTCGCACATGCATATTTTTAAATGTCAATCACTCTCCGTCATGCAATGCACAAGATCCACATCCACACCCAGGGCTGCACCGCGAACCAGTCGGATAGCGAGGTCATGGCAGGGCTCCTGCAGAAAGCAGGGTATCATCTAGTCGATTCTCCGGAAAATGCAGACCTCATTGTCGTGAATACGTGCACGGTGAAATCGCCGACAGAGAGCAAGGCGTTCTCTTTCCTGAAAAGATACAAGGACAAGAAGATCGTGGTCGCGGGATGCATACCGCAGTCAGACCCAGGGAAACTGAAAGGATACTCGCTCATCGGCACGCGCCAGGTGCACAGGATCGTAGATGTCGTGAGCGCGACTCTAGAAGGACATGCTGTCTCTTTCCTCGACATGGACAAGAGCCAAAGGCTCAATCTTCCGAAAGTGCGAAAGAATGATATTATCGAGATCATCCCGATCAATGCAGGATGCCTTGGCGCCTGCACTTTCTGCAAGACAAAGCAGGCGAGGGGAAGTCTTTTTTCCTATGCAGCCCATGATATTGTCAAGGAGGTTGAGACTGCTGTGAGTGCAGGTGTTCGGGAGATCCATCTCACGTCACAGGACACTGGCGCTTATGGTGTCGATATCAGGACAGACCTTCCGACTCTCCTTCGGCAGATCGTCAAGGTGCCTGGCGATTTTCGTGTCCGCATCGGCATGGCAAATCCGGATCTTGTGAAGAAATGGACTCCTGAACTTCTTGAAGTCATGAAGCAGGAGAAGGTGTTCAAGTTCCTGCACATCCCTCTCCAGTCGGGAAGCGATAAGGTGCTCAGAGAGATGAAGCGCCTTTACACAAAGGAGGATTTTGTCAGGACCGTAAAACTTGCTCGAAAAGAGATTCCGATGATCACCATCGCGACAGACATCATCTGCGGTTTTCCGATAGAAACAGAAGAGGATTTTCAGATGACCTATGATCTCTTGGAGGAATTGAAGATTCCTGTCTTGAATGTCTCGAAGTTCTATCCTCGTCCAGATACGCCTGCTGCGAAGATGCGAAAGATCCCGACCCACATTGTCAAGGCAAGGTCGACAAGGATCGTCAACCTGCAAAAGCGCATCATCGACAACAAGGCGTGGATCGGCTGGTCAGGAAAAGTCCTCATCGATGAAAAAGGCACGGGCTGCATGAAGGGGAGGAATGACTATTACAAGCAGGTGATCGTCCCTGGAGCTTTTCCTTTGGGCGCATTCCTACAAGTACAGGTGTCGAAGTGCACGCAGTTTGACCTGCGCGCCCGGATCACGAACGTATGATCTCACGTGGATTCTTGTCAAGCATGAGTTCTATCTCTGCCTCTGTAATTCCTTCTGCCATAAGTCGGTGTGCAAAGTCCAATAGTCCCTCGCTCGGGCTCGGGTTTCCTGTTTGCCCCATGTCTGAAGAGAGGATGCACTTCTCTGGCCCAATCTCGCGCATTTGTCGTACGATGTTCATTATAGTGATCTTATCGATCAGGAACATCGCATAGGTGTGTTCGATGAACACTCCCTGCATCAGTGAAAGCTTTCGCTGCAATGCGATCGGCATGGCGATGTGCTGGTAGATCGGGTGAGTGATGATGACATTTTGGATCCCTATCTGCTTTGCATTCTGCACGACAATCTCTGTCTCCTGAAAGGAGAGGTGGCCTGTGGCAAGGATTGCCCTTGTCTCTTTTATCGCTTCAAGCACGTCCTTTGACTCTGAACTTAGTCTCCCTCGCCTATCAAGGACGGCAATACCATTCACATTCTTTTGGATTGTCGTCTGTTCTTGGCTCCATTCCTTTGGCACTTCGCATCCTGTCTTTTCGAGGTGATTACGTGCGTGGACTGTCGGAAACCATACGATGATAGGCCCTTCGCTTGCTCTTCTCAGCGCAAAGACAGCTTCGGGGTTCAATCCGCCGACAAAATTATTCAGCACCACTGATGGAACAAGAACCGGATTATCGACTGCATTGTTCGGAGTGGGGAATGCGTGGCTTTTCAGCGCCATGCCTGCGATCTTTCCTCGTTCTTCTTTTGCAATGCTTTCCATGCTGTATTTCCTTTGCAAGATGTCTGGTCCAATGTGGACGTGCAGGTCTATCCAGTTTGTCGGTTTCATCTTGTTCCCTCTAGCCATGGCGCCCTTTTCTTTATCATGTAGATGCGTGGCAGGGTCCCGTCGAGCACGTCCTTCTCTTTCTTCACAACGGAAAGCTTTATCGGTTCGAACAGTTCTTCGATGATGGTGGCTTCAACAATGCGTTCGATGCAATAAGCTCTCGCGCTCTTCACGCGGTCGTCGTTTGGGAAGTTCCGTGCTGTCTGGACTGCGCGAAGGTATTCATTCTGGTTTACTGCCTTTGCAAAATTTGCATCTGTCTCGTTCCGAAGGCAATCGTACCTTTGCCGGTTCTCGCTTCTGATCGTAGACCAGGGCAGCATCCTGAGGGTGATCCCCATGAGGCATTCTTGTGCAGCTTGTGCAAGGCTTGTAAAATAAGACTGCACAAATTCCTCGCAAAGTCCGTTGACTTCGGTGGCGTAGATGTCTGCAGGCATAAGCAGCAGTTCGAGCCTGTATCCATTTTTACGGAAGTTTTTCAGGACAGTATTCATTTCCTGCAATGTTGCGATCTCCGGGTCTGCTTTGAGGATTTCACTTTGAGGATTCTTGTATCGCGGCCCCCATGGTGTGAAGAGGACTAGCGGCTTATCCTCTATTCTCGAAAGAAAAAGTCTGCGGATGATCGCGTCCCTTTCTTGTGGTGGCTGGATGCTTTGTCGATCCAGATACGTATAGATCCTCAACATGTCTTTTATTGGAGCAGCGTCCTTGAAGACATATCTGCTGTCGCCAATGTCGCCTGTGGGTGTGGATGTCCACGGTCCGAAAGCTCGGTATTCCCGAGAGCCATAGCCCCATTTAGTGATGAGATCCAGTGTTCTCTTGCCTTCTTTTGCTCCAAAGATGCGCTGGCCTTCATTTGCAGTGAAGACAACCAGTGCGGGTTCGCACCTCTGCCTCCATTTGTTCCTCTACCTTCATTTGCACTTCCATTTTGTATTGTTTCATGGTGTTTCCTCCGTCCATGTAGGACAAGAATAAGTGAGAGAAGGATCACTTGCAGCTATCGCCGGGTATTGTTTACTGACTGCAATGAAGAGAAGCAAGAGCAAAGGCTCCTGCGGTAAAAGAATTCATTGCTGACAACCGCGTTCCGTCAGCTGTCAGCTGGAAAAGGACGGTAGGGGGGAATCGAACCCCCTCCTGAGGCTCTCTGCAACGATTTGCAGAGCCGGAAAAGCTCTGGGTTTTCGTCGCCACAGGCCTCCACGCTACCGTTACGCCACAAC
>JAGVFV010000169.1 GCA_020057445.1 archaeon
AAATGATTATCCGCTCCAACCCGCATCTTCCTTTCCATATAAAAATCCCAACCGACCCAGGGGGAGGAGTATTGAGTTAGTCTAGTTGGGGATTGTCAAGAACCAAAGGTTCTTGAGCATGCCAAGTAAATTCTACGAATTTACTGGCACAAGAAATTGCGTGCAATTTCTTTGTGATCAGAAACAAAGAAATCCAAGAGGATTTCTTGTTCCAGAAACAAAGAAATCAGCATGATTTCTTGTTCCAGAAATGCAGAATGCATTTCTCGGAATGCCGCGGCATTTCTCGGAATCGCTACGAGCGATTTCCTACATTTTAAAGTTAGGAATGCCTTCAAGATGATGTCTTAGATAACCAAACCATCGCAATCGATGAGGTACAATGCGAACCAGAGTTCGCATGTACAAGTGACCGCAGTCACTTTGTATTCCTAACAAATGATAACACCCGGCAGCAATATTTAAAAACAAGAACACGGCGACTGGAACCTATGAACTGGGAACTGAAGAAGGAACTCGGAAGGAAAGCAGTCCACATGACCTCCATCTTCATCATCATCCTCTACGCCCAGATCAGCAGATACTCGACAAAACTTGCGCTCTTCACCCTCACCATCCTCCTCGTCCTCCTCCTCGAATACCAATACTTCAGGATCGATGCCAAGAAAAGACCACGCATCATCAAATTCATCGAGAAATTAAGGCGGGAAAAGGAAAAAGGACACATCGGAGGAGAGGTCTTCTTCATGATGGGAGCAATCATCTCTCTTGCCATCTTCGACTTTCGCGTCGCGACAGCAGCGATACTCATGACCACCTTTGGAGACATGACTGCAGCACTCATCGGCAAGCGCTTTGGCAAGTGCAAAGTCTTCGGCTCGCATAAGACATGGGAAGGCACACTTGCGGGCCTCGTCGCGAATGTCGCAATAGGATGGCTCTTCATCCGGACCACGAGTGACAATGCCATCTGGTACCTCTACGGACTCTTGCCGTACGGGACGCCTGTCTGGCCAGTCATCCTTGTCATGGCAGTCACAGCGACCTTCATCGAAGTCATCACCAACAGACTCGACGACAACCTCCTCATACCCATCTTTTCCGGATTCAACGGACAGCTCATGCTCATCATCCTGTCTGTGCAAGTCATTCCTGTATAAGACTACAAGGTTTATAATTGACCTCTGATTTCTACTATGATGTACGCATTCCTCGGACCTGACGGAAGAGATATTATCAGACGAAAGGATGTGCCAAAAGACGTCAAACGACACATCATCAACAAGGCAAGGTACAGGCGCGGGCTAGAAGAAGAACTTCTCAACTCAGGACACATCTCAGAAGCATTCCACCCGCAGCCGGGAGAAATCCCCATACTCGAAGGGATAGACATCTACGGAGACCTTGTCCCGAAAAAGAAAGTCATCATCCCAAACGTCATGACCATCCCTGCGACAGGAGGCGACCATCTCATCTGGATGTCCTTCAAGCAAAGATACAACCTCGACCGCCGCATCAAACGAGCACAAGAAGCGCTCGCGCAAGGAGAACTATGGCAACAAAGAATCATCGACAACCTTTTCCTTAACTATCATCGCGCAGGCGTCCTCATCGCAGACGTCACCGGCCACCAACAGACCGACGCCCACCTCAATCACATCCTCCACCAAGCATTCATGGTCGGTGCCAACTATGAAATGAAAGAAAAGGGAGAGATAACGACAGAACTCCTTGAAACCATCAACTCACGCTTCTTCCGCACATCCGCAATCACCATCCAACCGGAAGGCAATAGCACGATCGGCAAGATAAAAGCAATCACCATGATATACATCGAGGTGTGGGAAGGAGGCAAATGCAAATACATCACCTGCGGCCATCCCTACCCTGTCACGTTTTCTTACAAAGAAAAAACACTCACTGAAGTCGTCAAACCGACCAGCATATCCATAGGATACCAGCTATCTGAAGAAGACATCGACAAATCCACTATCTGGAGCCCGCTCGGACTCAAACCACCCTATGTCATCAACGAAATGAAACTGGAAATGCCAGGCGACATCCTTCTCCTCTACACAGACGGATTCTCAGAACCAAACAATGAACAACCACCATTCCTTGGCGAGCCTGCAAGAGAAGCGCTCAAAAAACTCAAAGACAAAAACGCCAGAGAAATATATGACGGCCTCATCAAAGCGCTTCTCGAATACTGCCCTGAACCAGAAGATGACATTACATTAGTCATCGCCAAACGGACAAAATAACCATAACAAGTCTTCTCGTCTTGAAAACCCGACTTTATTTATAAACAAAAACAACCAAAACAAACAATAGCATTTATAAATGACAAACGATTCCGCTTTATAAATCGGAGGCGAATCCTCATGGCTAAAAAAGGCAAGGAAGAAGAAACAAATCCTCGCGACATCCAAGTCGTCAACATCGTCGTCTCAACAAGCCTCGAGCATGATATCCCGCTCGAAAAGATGGCTGCAAACCTTTCTAACACAGAATACAATCCAGAGCAATTCCCAGGCCTTGTCATGCGCATCAAGGAGCC
>JAGVFV010000098.1 GCA_020057445.1 archaeon
AAAAGGATCATTCTTCGCCGCATCTTTCGCACGTTTGATATCGATTTCCTTGAGCGGATGCGTGGGAAGCTTATAGTCGATGATGTCCTGGGGCGTGACTCCCAGGTATTTTGCCTGAGGCACGCAGAAGAACTCATTGATGTGCGCGGCGTTGCCGCTTCCCACCTTCAATGTCCTATAAATATTGAAATAACCATACGGGTCTGCATCTGTGAACACGTACACAGGAAGCTTCTTCTCATCCGCGAGCCTCCTGATGAATCGTCTGCACGCTCTTGTTGGCACTCCTCCCATGGAAATCAAAATGCAATCCACCTTCTTCCAATAATTATGCTTGACCAGGCGCTGGAACATACCTGCTGTCTCGATCGCAAGGATGAACTTTGCCTTTGTCTCAAACTTCAACTCTTCAACGCTCGACGGTATAGAGTATGCGCCTGAGCCGAACTTCGTGCAGTCGATCCTGATCTCTTTTCCTGATTCAGGATCCTTGTCTATCACGACAAGATCTCCTGCGATGTCGCCCCCCTTCTCTTCTGGGATGAATCCCATCTGCTCGCGGTTCACCATCAGCATTGCTTCGATGTCATCCATGACCATGTCTGACTCTGGCTGCTCCTGGAAACGTGCATCACCCCAATTCTTAGAGACGTAATACGCCTCTCTCTTTGTCGCGATATCCTTCTTGTCCACAAGCTCGTACGAGAGCGCCATCATGCGAAGCATCTGCGCAAAGGTCTTCACGCTCGACGCAGTCAGCGTCCTCTTCTTCTCCTTTCCGATGAGTTCGAAATATCCTTTCTTCTCATTATACTTGACATTCTGCAATGCACGGATGGGCATGGACAGGTTTGGCAGCTTCTTCTTCTCGATGGATTGCTTGATGTCATTCGCAATCCCGGTCAATTCCTTCTTCACATCCTTTGCCATCTAGTCCTCCTCTTCATCCTCTGGCCTGATCCCTTGCTTCTCGCCTTTCTTTTTCTTCTTCGGATCATCTACCTCTTCATCGAATAGTTCATCATCATACGCGCCATCCTTCTTACCCATGCCTGCAAGATTCTCATCATAATCTACATTCTTCGACTCATCAAATTCCATATCCTCAACTTCCCCGCGATGCTGTTCGAGGAGCTCCTCAAGATATTTCTGCAGGAGTTCTTCTTCTGCCTTTCCGAACTTGAGCATCTCCTTGAGACCGATGACCATGTGGGGGATGTATTTCTCGATGTAGCCTCTCTTCTTCAGCTCGTCATGCACCCTTCTCTTCTTTCCGACATACTGGAAGAGCTTCCTTCCCACTTCCTGCAATGCAAGCTTGATCTCCTTGATTATTTCCGGATAATGGGCGATCGCCTCTTTTGATTCTGATGTGAAAGGCACCCAGACCGATGCGATATGCACAAAGATGGTCACTGGTCCTGTCGGAAGAGCGCCATTGCTCTGCGAAAGGCCATAGGATTTCCACGCTGTATTCTGGACAGACTTTGTGATTGCGCAGGCGCCCTGCTGGAAGAGCAATGGCACGCGATTTGCAAAGCGCATGATCTTCACCGGCTGATCGCCAGGCTGATTTCCTCCATAGGCGATCCCTGCCTCGATGATGAATGGGTTTCCCCGATACACGTCAGGAGGACGCGTCACTGACGTATAAAACTCGGCATTGATCTCCTTCTTCAACCCCTTCTCAAGCGCGGCAGGCCCGATGGGAGTGATGCAATCTGTCGGAGGGGCCATGATCTTCGTCTTCTTGATACCCTCTATGAGCTTCTCACCCATCTCCCGTGTCACATCTTTAGGTTTTGTCGCCGGGAGAAGAGCAGCATTCTCGCAGATCTCCTTTGCCGTATTCCCAGACACCCTGGAAAATTCTGATGTGAGAAACGCCTGCAAAGTCCTTGACTCAGCATTATGCAGCATGTCGAGGAGCACGCCAAGCTCCACGCCATACGGATGGGGTTTTATCTCCTCAGGCTGGTGCGGCAGTTCCTTCTCTGCGCGCGCAAAGATGACTTGCTCGCCTTTTGGCGGCTGATAGATGAGGGTGACATGAGGGTTTGCGATCGCCGTCTGCTTCAGGTACTCGTCAATAGACTGGCTTCCCCCAATATAATTCGCCTCAAGGTCGAGCTCGATCTTCGTTCCCTGCTCCTTGCTCCACTGCGTCTCCTTCTCCTCTATGATCTGCGGCTCGTTCTTCTGCGTATCGATCTTGAGCTCATAATAATGCGCAGCATGCTTCGGGCTGATGCGAGACCAGATCCGCGCAGGCCGTCCAGTCGTCAGCTGGGCATACATGACAGCGGCGCTGATGCCGATGCCCTGCTGACCTCTTGAATTATGCGCAGATATCCCCCCTGTTCCTGCCACGAAGTTCTCAGCCCCAGGAACTGATAAGTCATAGACATAGTCAAATCCTTCGTTTATCACTTCAGTATCCTTGACTTTCAAGAATAAGAAATCTGAGGTTACAAGCTTTTGTAATTGCTCAAAAACCTCGCATTTTTGCACTAATTTGGTCGTGAGTGCGAAGTTCCCGTTTGAAGTTGAAGTGAGGTAGTTATTTTCTGCCAAATACCTCATTTTATAGCCTATCTTGTCTGTTTTGAAGAGCTCTGCCATTTGAGAGTATGAATACTCCTCTTTTGAGTCCGATCCTGCGAATAATTCAAGGTAACGTGTCTCTTCATTTGTCAGGTTAATACCAAGCTTTCTCGCCAAGACACACGCGCTCATTTCGGTTCGCCTCACGCGGTTTGAAGAATAAGAGTTATTTGCGGAAAAATAGTTTGAGACATTGATGTCATTTCCATAAACAGAGATAACATACGTCCTGCTATATTCTTTTCCCAAACCCTTTTTCATACTGCTTGATATGCTACATACGACACCTTGCAAGAGCCAGAGGTATGACACCTGGTTTGCAAGGTCCCCAGATACTGTTGAGAGCATTAATTGGTTCCTGGCCTTGGTGTTGTGGCCGTCCCCAACGTACAGATAGTCAATGAAGTCCTGCCTTATTGCCTGCGGGCTTGTGCATATGAAGTCAGGAACTTTCTTATTATGCGCCCCCTTCCCGCACCACTTCCCAAATAAATAGCTTAATAGGCCGCCAAATATCTTTACACGCACGCAGTTCTTCTCAGGCCGTTCCTCAACAGTGTGGCTTGAACCGAGATGGAATGCCTGTTCAGAAACAATCCTTACAAGCTCCCGTTCTTCTCTTGAGAAGGTGAAGCCGACTTGCCTCTTGTCAATATGCCCTTCTGCTACGAAAAGCCCTAAGAGTTTTGCAAAGCCGCCGGTTATTGGTATTGTTGAAGGTAGCGAGTACTCTCTCCCATGGAAATAGGTCCTAATAGTACCTTCCCTTATCCCTGCAAGCTTGGCAAGCCACAATGGAAGAAATCCCTTTGACATGTATTGTTTGTAGGAGTCGTCCAGCACATGGATGTCCTGATTATTGATTTCCAGCACATAATATTTCCTTGACTTGTCTTTTTCCTTTTTCTCGTGTATTATCTTAGCATTTTCGAAGACTTTTTTTATCTCAGATGAGTCAGTGTAAAAGTACCATCCCTGCTTTTTTGCATCTTCTGCATCAATGTAGTCCAAAAGGTCCACATAATTTATTGACTCGTTGTCATGGAATCTTGCGGTTTTTGGGGCGATTATCAAATCTCCTGCCTTTACATCCCTTGCCTGGACTTCTTTGACTTCCAAAGTCCTTTTGTCGATTCCAAATATGCTGTGGCAGCCAGTCACTTTTATACTCTTACCGTAGCTAGTCTTAATCTTTATTATCTCGTTTTCTCGCTTGTGCTTAATAAGATGGCTTACTGGTCTGAAAGAGAACTTATAGGACGTGTCAAAGGATAACGCTTCTATCCTTGAGCACTTGAAGTCACCCTCATGTTTGAGGTGTTCATCAACAAGGTCTCCGATTTTGACAAGCAGGACCTTTCCGTCTTTCCTTATTACTACGGGCTCATCTCCTGTAAGGCTCTGTCTTAGCCTGTGGAACTTGCTTCCGTACAAGAGCTTTGCGAAGATCTTCGGGATCTGCTGCTTGACAATGCCAGGGCCGTTGTCTTCCACAATAACACGGAAGCGCTCGTTTCCCATATCAATGACTTCAATGGAAATTTCTGGAAGGACTTGCGCCTCTTCGCATGCATCAAGGGAATTGTCCACAGCCTCTTTTATCGTCGTCATCAACGCCTTTCGCTTGTTGTCAAATCCAAGGAGGTGGCGGTTCCTTGCGAAGAATTCAGCGACACCTATCTCCCTCTGCTTTGTCGCAAGCTCTATTGCGATGACTTTTCCTTCCTTTCCCTTTTCGGCCATGCGAGAAACAGGACAACAGGAGATTAATAAAGCTTGCTACTGCTGACAGAACGCGGCTAACTGGGGTCAGTTGCGGAATGTTATTGCTGGATGCGTTTATTACTTTTTCCTTGCCACAATCACGTTCAGGAAGCAGAATCCTGGAAGCGCAAGCGTAGCATTCATCATCCTATGCCAGTTGACCATCTTTCCAGGGATCTTCACGGTAAGGACAGACGTGAGCGGATAGGTGGGGAAGAATCCTTTTCGCTTCTCGACCTTGAAATTTCTCTTGATGATCTTCACGTATTCGCCGATCGGCCTATCTCCTCTATGCCTGTCGATTGTTGACGTGCGGAGAAGCTTTCCGCCAAATAGGAATGTGATGCGGGACGCGAAATGGGACAGGTTCGGGATTGACGTGAACAAGATGCCGTCTTTCTTGAGCACGCGCGCCATCTCTGCAAACGCGAGTTCCTGCTGCTCAAAACTCAGGTGCTCGACAACGTCGAGGCAAAGGACAAGGTCAAATGACCCTTGCTTGAACGGCATCTTCGTGATGTCGCCCTTGACCACGTGATTCGAGGAATAGTTCAGGTCAAGACCGGTGATATCATACCCATACTTTCGAAATTCCTGGACAAGGATGCCCTCGCCGCAGCCGACATCGAGGATCTTCTTCTTTTTCGGAAATTTCGACAAGAACTTCTTGACATACTCCATCTTGGTCACATAGACAGGATAATACGCCCACGACTTATCCAATTCCTTGTGATAATCGCCCTTCTTGGCATATTCGCCAGTCCTTTCCTTGACAGCATGTTTCATCTTATCCATTAACTGTTTTCATGTTCATATTTTTATGGTGTCCTTTTCTGTTTTTTTTTTCGGTTTCCATTTCGATTGGAATTGCTGAGTCTCTTTCTTGTCTATGAAATTGAACTTCAGGAACAATACATACTTGAGAATGAACAGGATGCCATTGACCACGAGCAGGTTGATCAAGAAAAGGAGGGTCGGGTTCGCATGCCAGATTATCCCGGCAATGGTGCTTCCAAGCGCAGAAAGGATGGTGATGAAGATGCCTATGCTCAGATATTTCATGAACGCGGGCGTATAAAACTGCTTCTTGAAGTACTGGATGATATTCATGACTCATGCAATCGCCTATTCCTATAAAAATATTGTGCGTAAAACCTCCGGACTGACCATGCAAACTTTTATAAACAGAACCAGATTTTTCGAGGCCATAGCATAAAGGGAAAGCCAAAGATTTCGGCTTCTTTTTAGCAACATAGGTGAAAACAATGGAAAGACATGGATCCTCACGAGACGGATCCCGAGGATTTGGCGGCCAGCGCAGTTTCGGCGGCGGCTCCCGAGGTTTTGGACAACGAAGCTTCGAACAAAAAGAGATGCACAAGACGACGTGTTCTGGATGCGGCAAAGAAGCAGAAGTACCTTTCAAGCCAACAGAAGGAAGACCAGTATACTGCAAGGAATGCTTCCAATCACGCAGGAATAATGAAGGCCAGTGAAGGGACAGTCGTGAAGGTCGAGTACACAGGTTCTCTTGAAGACGGCACTGTCTTTGACAGCAATGTCGGAGGAGAACCCCTCGAATTCACCATCGACGAAGGATCTGTCATCAAAGGATTCAACGATACTGTCAAGGAGATGTCCATAGGAGACGAGAAGGAAGTCACCCTCCCGCCAGAGCAGGCATACGGCATCACCCGCCAGAGCCTCATCATCAGCGCGCCACGGGCTAATTTCCCAGAGCACATCAAGATAGGACAGACACTTGCCTTGCAAGGCCCAAACGGGCAGAAGTTCCCAGGAAAGATCATCGCCATCGGAAGCGAGGTCACGATAGACTTCAACCATCCCCTCGCAGGAAAGACGCTGCGATTCAAGATAAAGCTCTTGGATGCCAAGAAACCGGATTAAAAATCCTTCCGTTTCCGTCTATTCTTCTCCAGAAAATTATACACTGCAGAATGAGGGCTACCCCCAAGAAGCGACTCTAAGGCCTTCTTGCAGACAGTGACCCCTTCCGCCTCCCCGATGATCCCTATAGTCTTCCCATAGACGCAAATAGAGGTGTCGGTCAACAATTCTATCGTCCTTCTTGACTTGCCTTTTGTCCCGATTATCCTTCCCTTCAAGCGAGGAAGGTGATTCTTGTTGCTTGCATAATCCAATATATTCACAAACTCAAGCATGTAATCCTGGCGGAGGAGCTGCATGGCAATGTCCGGATTAAAACCCCTGCCTATCGCCTTCACGATCTCCTTCACCATGAAGATCTTCAGGCTGTCTTTTCCTGAAAGCGTGATGTCGCCTTCTTTAGAATCCACCTGGATCCTGATATGCAGGTCCTCTTCAAGCTCTTTCTTCTTCGACCCGTCCTTCCCGATGACAATCGCTATCCTTTCCCTCGGAATCTTAAGAGTATAACTATATTCGACAACATCATCCTGCACTGATTCAGCATAGGACTCTTCATACATATCTTCCTGCTTGTCTGCCATCGCCATCTTTTGAAACAAGCGCCTTTTTATAAATCTTTACGCGGTTGCATATGCTTGTGTCCCAAATCTCGCCTCTGGCTCGGGTTGCCAGCTTCGAACTCTTCGTTGTGGAAGTTGGAGAAATGACATTCCCCGGCTGGGGCGTCCCCCTTGTCATTTGATAGAATTGCCTCGTTTGAGTTCGACCTTATGCTGGCAACCTCTATTTGGGACACAAAGCACAGACGCATCAGAAAACATATAAATATGCAATCGCAGAGAAGCAATCCATGGGGAAATTCATCGCACTCTTGTTCACAGGCATCCTTCTGATATGCATAGTCACAGCGCAGAACGATTCTGTCGATACCATCTTCTCAAAAGCGGAAAGCATCACCCCTCCCCAGGCACCGTCGGGAGCGCTTGTCGGCGCAGACCGGCCGGAAATGGCACGCCTCCTGCTCGTCAATGCATGGAACGGGAGCACCATCTCGTCCGTCCACGTCCTCATCGACGTGAACTCTTCCTACAAGACCTTGAGCTATGTCGGGCCTTCAGGAGTGCTTGACCTTCCCTTCCCTGGCGGCACATACACGATGACGCTCAAGGTCGATGATATCCAAACACCCGGAGGAGACTATTACTGCACAGAAACGCTTCTCCTTTCCAATGCGACAGAGATCCGGCTCTTTCCGGTCGGATCAGTGCGAGGCACTGTGCGCGACAAGGAACACCTTGTCAGGAACGCCCGCGTCAGCTTCTCCTGCAGCGGACTCTATGGCGAGACAACGCTGTTGCAGACAGACGCCTACGGCTCGTTCCTCGCCCAGTGGCTTCCTCTTGGCAACTGCACGCTCCAAACGACCGACGGAAGCAAGGTCGGAAGCGTAAAAGTCATGATCGCCGAAGGAGGGCTTGAAGAAGTGACCATACTCCTTGAACGTCAGGTATCATCGTCGATAGTGATCATTGTCGTCGCAATCTTCCTCTTTCTCGCAGTCGTATTATTGCTCCACCAATCCTTCCGCAGACGAAGAATTCAGAAGAGACCAACACTGCAAGCATCATCACAGGCAAAAGACGGAGCATATCCAAAACGGCTTGGTGACGTCGCAAAAACCCTCACCAAAAAAGAAAGGGACATCATCGACATCATCTACAAAGAGAAAGAAGTCACCCAGGCGAAGATCGTCTACTCACTTCTTCTCCCCAAGACAAGCGTGATACGCAACCTCTCTTCTCTCGAATCCAAAGGGATCGTCGCCATCCAAAAATACGGGAAGGCAAAGAGGATCAGGTTGACAGACTGGATACTCGACAAAACCGACAAAAAAGACTGAATCTTCCTCCTTTTGGCAAAAGAAGGCAAAAGGTCCTTTTTCTTCCATTTGGGTCCGCCCAAACCTTATATAATGGTCTTGCGTTAAGGACCTTATGGCATTCATCAAAAGAAAACTATTGCGAGAAGAGCAGGAATACATCGACTTGACAACAAGCGAAGGTCTGCTCACATTCCGCATCCTTGATGAAATGGAGGAAAAACAATGAAAACAATCAGTATCGCACTATTCGCACTTTTCGTAATGAGCATGTTTGCGCCTAGCGCAATCGCAAAAACAATCGCAGAACCCTATACTCAATATAAGATATCCCTTGACATCAGCAACGATGTCATGCCCCCGAACCAAGTCCAGTTCATCAACGTCTATGTGACTGACATGGAAGGCAACCCTGTGGAAGGCGCAGACGTGACCTTCTCCGCGGTAAACCTTAAAGGATACTTTGCGCTCGATTCATCGATCAAGAATCCCACGCTCAAGACAGACCAGTCAGGATATGTCACCACGAAATGGACTCCGACTGCAGTGGGACAAGGATACATCAGGGTCGATGTGGCATTCAATGGATTGAAATATGCAAAACAAAAGACCATCACGGTGAAATATCTTCCCATTGCGACGACAGACGGATCCCAGGCAGTACAGGTTGAACCCATTGCTGTCCAGACATCCCAGGTAGAAGTCGCGCCTGTCGCAGTCAGCAGCGGAGGAAGTTCAGGAGGAGGTTCGGCAGCGGCACCGACTGTCCAGGCACTCCCTCAAGTCATCTCCCAGCATCCCACAGTATTCATCTCGCCAACGTGGCTTGAAGTCCAGACAGGCGACAAGGCAATATATACTGTCACCATCACTGACAACAGGCCGCACTGCGTCCAGAATGTGATCTATGACACTGATGACAAGCAGCAAGAGAAGAAAATGCCCTACTGCGACGAGCAATGGACATACGCTCTCACAGCGACGGATCTTCCTTTTTCCTATTGGTTCTCAGAAGGGACAAGAACTCTCAACACAGAAAAAACAGATTCAGCGCAGGACAGCATCGAGAAAAAAGGCACAGACATAAATCTCTGGCCAGGAGAGAGCACGACACTCGAACTCATCATCTACACGAACGGAGGTGAGTCGCAATACGACTTCCTCGTCTACGCAGTGCCCCGGGCAACCGGTCAGAACACATGGAAAGGATACGGCAAAGCGACACTCTACGTGACGAGCGATGAGGTCATCCCTCCGACGACACCGCCAGACTTTCCCGAAGGAAAAGAGATCAAGATCCTTTTGAAGAAAGGATGGAATCTCGTCAGCATCCCCGCCCCACTCGTCAAGTTCGTAAGACAGAATGAGAACAAGAAGCTTGTCGCATTCGTCTACATCGCATCAGAGAACAGGTATGTCACCATGCAGGAAGCGCAGAAAATCCTCGGCGACGGATTCAACACCTACCTTGCCTCCCACGCATTCTGGATCTACTCCTACGACAGCCAGAATCTCGGCGTCATCGTGCAAGGAGACGAAGGAAACAGCGTCACACTCACATCAGGCTGGAACCTCGTGCCCGTCCGGCAATCATACCTTGGCCAGACGCTGAACGAGCTTGGAAGCGGATGCGGATTCGTCTCTAGCTTCGGCTGGAACGCAGGACAGCAGGAATGGGAAAGTGTCGGAACAGATTATTCCTTCAAGAATAAAGACCTGGGCCTTGGATATATTGCGAAGACCTCGAACTCTTGCGTCCTCAATGGAGCAAACACTCCTCCTATACTTCCTCCTGATTACCCTAACGAGTGCAGGAACCGCGGAGAATTCTGCGGAGGAAAAGCGAACTTCCAATGCTGCAGCGGCTACACCTGCAAGCTCGAAGGAGACTTCCCTGATGCAGGAGGATACTGCGTCTACAACGAGAAATGCACCGGTGAAGGCCAATCCATGATCCCTGGAGATCCACCCTGTTGCGAAGGACTCACTCTCATCGACAACCGCATAGATGAATCAACAGTGGATACGACGAGAATTTTACCTCACAGGAGCTATGGCGTCTGTACAGCCCTCTGCGGAAATGGCGTGTGCGACAAGACAGAGTCAGATCACAACTGCCCGAGAGACTGCAAACAGCAGGATAATGGCGTGCTTTTCAAAAGCGGAAGGGGAAGCGGCCCATACGACAAGATGACCTATGCGAGCTATGAAAGCAAAATCCTCTTTACACCAAAGACCGATATGGCAATCGATAAAATCATCCCAGACCTCTGGTACTGCAACGGCTTTTGCAACGTTGCCATCAACGTCATCGAAGAACAAAGCAGCATGAACATCTTTTCCGTAGGAGTGGGATCTGAAAATAACTTTGACCTCCCCCTGACAGGAATGTTGAATATGCAAGCAGACCACACCTACACCATGACCCTGGTGGCAAAGTCAACAAAATCCATAGGCATCTATACTGCAGGGCCTGAAGGAAAAAGCAATGACTATGCACAATACAGCGTCATTTCTGCACGAGATACACTCAACAATGAGGACCACAATGATCGCGGCCCCCTCTCCTTTACCATGTACGGCAAGATAACAACAGTTCCGCCTATAACAACGAGCTGCAAGGACACCGACGGACAAGACTTTCTCCTCCATGGAGAAGTCCAAGTGCTTGAAAGAAATGGAAACCTACAAGCGATAGGGGATTCCTGCGAGAATGCACAACAAGTCATTGAGATGACCTGCACTAATAACTTGCCCACCAAAGTCAAGTTCCCTTGCCAAAATTTTGGCTCAAACTATGTGTGCCAAGACGGCCGGTGCATCGCATCAACGGGAGGATCCAACACCTGCACTGACTCTGATGGAGGCATCAACCAATACACCTCCGGAATCACCGTCGACACCAAAAGAGGGATATCTTATCCAGATTCCTGCAGCAACAACAATCTCATCGAATACTACTGTTCAGGAAATTCGGTGCAAAAGACACAGATGGCTTGCACGAATGGATGCTCCAATGGCGCATGCATCAGAGAAATCCAGACATGCAGCAACACCGGTCAATACTGTGGAGGCATCTCAGGGCAGAAATGCTGCGTAGGAACGACGTGCAGGCTCGACGGCAATTACCCTGATGCAGGAGGAATCTGCATAGGCACAGAGAAACCGAAGAATCCGCTACGCATGGACACGCTCAAGACCATCTCCATCGACCACTCGTTCCCCTTCATGCAAGGATACCTCACGGTAGAGAAAGGCATGGCAGAGAACGGATGGTACGGAGACCGCCTCGGACAGCTCAACCTGCAGACAGGAGAGCAGATGACACGCGGAAGCAGCACTGGTTATGAGAGCGAAGGATATGACTTCTCACAAGAGACTCCATCATTCCAGCAAGCATACTATACCAAATACGGAAAGAGGCCAAACCACATCGGCATCGCAGTCTCCGGAAGCGGAAGTGGCATCTTCTGGTTTGACCAGTTCATCGTCACACTCGACGGCCACAATGTCTTCATCCCGGCATACAAAGGCACTGCAG
>JAGVFV010000124.1 GCA_020057445.1 archaeon
CACATGCGTGCGCGGGGAAGATAGGTGGAATTCGTGACCATCTCTCCTCTGCTTGCAGGGATGCCAAGGAGGTCAAGCACGCCCTTGAACTTGGTGACCTCTTCAAGGGCGACTGGCATGTCTGACCTGTATTTGATCTCTACATACCGGTGTTCCCACCGCGCATCCGCGTATTCGAGGTCGATCTCGCAGGTGGCGATGATCCTCCCGAGGCTGTTCCGTATCTGCTTTGTCTGGTTTCTCTTGAATGCATGGGTGCCTGGAAGCCGCCTGTAGATGCGTTCGACGTTGTCCTCGAATGTCCTGCCGTTCATCGTTCCAGACCCTCCATGATGGTCTCGATGCTCTTTGCTTCCCTCTTCGCCAGTTCCAGCTTATAGGCAGTGTCGTCGTCATAGGTCTGCAATAGCCCCTGTGCTATGTCCGGGATAAGCTCTTTTTTGACGCGTCTGCTGACGTCATAGACCTGCCTTGCCACCTCGTCCTTCTCTGCAGGCGATAATGAAGAGGGCCGCCCCGTGAGCCGGTAGCCCAGGTAGCGGGCGCCTTCAAGTGCAAGATAGACATCTGGCTTCTGTGCGAGACTCAGATGGTCGAAGACCTGCGGGATGAGTGAAATGCAGTAGTCTTTCGCAGTCCGAAGGCTAGAGAGGAGTTCCTTCATTCGAGCATCTTCTCAAGCACGGTTGACTTCTTCGATGCGGCCTTTGTCTCGAAGACCCCTTCGACAGCGTAGTACAGCTTGAAGAGCTTGCCCGTCTCTATCTCTCTTTTGTTCTCCTTGTCCCGGTCATATTGGACGTCTTCCTTGACGATCTGCTGGTAGGGCTGTCTTTCCGCCATCGCGTTCTGGTGGTGTGTGTTGTATGTTGTTCCTCCGAAAAAGCCCGCAGCGAGCAGGCCGCCGTATACGAGTGCTGTTCCTAGTTTCATTTTTACCTCCATATCGAATTTCTTGGTTATCGTGCCAAATTTTGGTATTCCAATGATGTGTGTCATCTTACTTCGTTATCTTGTCGTAGATCTTCTGCGCCTTGTCTTTTAGCCCAGTCAATCCCTTTTGGGTGTATGAGATGATGCCGTCTCCTGCCTCTTTGGTGTAGTCGCCAAGTGTGCCTGAGATCTCTCCTTGCCTGATCTCCTTGAGTTCGCCGCTGACCATGTTCTCAAGGTACGGCCGCTGGACAATAACCTTTGTCCCTTCCTTGACAAGCGTATCAGGGAGGACGCGGGTGCGAAGGGCGAAAGGATTCGGGTGGACCGCGATTCCCTCAGGCTGGACAAAATCGCTTTTCGCGCGAATCAAGAGCTCGTAATTCACGTCGATTGCCGTGTCGATGATGTCCAGGTTCGCTTTCGGGTCGGCATTGACCTTGACGCAGTATTCCTTCAAGAGTTCCCTTGGCGTCATAGGGTAGTAGAGCACGTGTTCCTTCTGGAGCACGCGGACGTCAGGAATCCCGTCCTTATGGAGGACTGTTGCTGTGCCATAACCAAGCCCGAAGAGGGCTCCTGCGAAGATCAAGTCTTTGATAATTCCCATTGTGTATCACCTACAGGAGTTATAGCTAAGATATCATATAAGCCTGCGGCGTAGCAGAGTATACCTAGAAGTAGCAGTTACTACAACTCCATCGTACACAAGAATAGAGAATGAGGGAAAAAAAGAGAAAAAGGAATAAAGAATCCCAACCGCAGCAGAGCTGCGGGGTACAATGCGAACCCCGGTTCGCATGTACAAGTGACCGCGGTCACTTTGTATTCTTTAAGCCTCGAACTGGTCTCCAAAGCCGCTGCAGAGCAGCGGGGTATTAACCCAGTTCGAGCAATAAAAATTTATACGATCTTCGGGATGATCCCTACCTTGAAATCAGGGCCAGTCTCGATGATCTTGTCGTCTTCGCCATAGATTTTGAAAGAGAGCATGCCTTTGCCAGCGTTTTTGAGCGACGAATCGAACACGGTCTTTCCATCTAGCTCGTATTTATGCATGATCGCTTTGAGGCTTGGTGCCTTTGTGCCGGATGTGTAATACACTTCAATTGTCTTCACCTTTGCGATGCTAGACCCTCCGATGATGACTCGGTCTGCTGCTTTTTTATCATCGCCTGGAAAATAGGTCGCGTATCCTCCGGTGACCGGATTGTTTTCGCCGACTTGCACATAGAATTGATTGTCTTTGGAATAGACTTTGGTGTCGTCAGCAAGATCAGCCGGTGTTTCTGTCGTGCATGTGAATTCGCACGAGCACCCAGGAAGAGAACCTGAGACAGTCCACGTGCCGACGCAGTCTGTGTGCGGCTTGGCCTGGCAGAATTCGTTGCAGTCCTTGAATGCGACCGGATTTGTCGCGTCTCCTGCAGGGATTGTGGTGTTTGGTGCTGTGTCTTTCTTGCAGCCTGAAATGAACGCTGCAATAACTAGGATGCCTATCAAGGCAAAGAGTATCTTCTTCACGCATATCACCTCACGGTAGGTAGGAAGAAGGATTACTCATATTTAAACTTACTGCTGGCAAGGGCTAATATGAAATCCTTTCCACCAGCATAAGCCGAGCCACGACGACGGAACTCATTTTGTCCGTCGCGGGGGGTCGCCCCGCTGGGAAACGGAGTTTCTCAGCGTCATAGCAACTTCGTTGCAATGACCCTCGGTCACAGAAATGCGCACATTTCTGGGACTCAATGTGAGCGTAGCTCACATGAGCATGAAACCAGGGGTTTCATTGCTCCCAGAAATCCTCTGGGATTTCCG
>JAGVFV010000079.1 GCA_020057445.1 archaeon
CCCCGAAAAAACTGTAAGCCAGGAGAAAGTACGGAAGCAGGATCAGGAATCATCGTAAGACCTGTGCCAGTCCAGCCTGAAAACGTCTCAAACAAGGCATCAATAAAACTCATATGATTGAAAAGAAAAGGTATTGTTGATACTAATGCAACGGCGGTCCAGCCGAGCGCGAGCGAGATGATGGCGTGCTTTTCCCTGCACTCAGAAAAGCGAAGATGCCGCAAGGCATAAGTGCCGCCAAAAAACAGAAAACCCGCCATCCCAAAAAACACGAGCGCATAAAAAAAATCGTGATACAGAAGCGAAACTATCATAGGAATGAGAAAGATCAAGCCAAGCATGCGAAGCATGTTCGACACTATCTGCATGATGATGAAGAGATCCCGTCTGAAAAGGAAGCCCATTTCGGCACTCCTAGAACCTGCCATTTAAGAATCTTGCCTTCTGCAAACCAACAAGGGAAAAAGGTTTATAAACAAAGCTGACAATTCCATAGGACAATGACATACCATGACCTTCCCCTCGCGGCAATGGAGCGTGTCATGAAGCGCGCAGGAGCAGACAGAGTATCAGAAGATGCCAAAGCTGCGCTTCGGGATGCGCTTGAAGAGGCAGGAAAAGGCCTTTCCAAGAAAGCACTCACCCTTGCCCTCCATGCAGGACGAAAGACCATCAAGGCAGAAGATGTCAAGCTTGCAAACAGTAAGCATTAATAACCAGCCAGCATCACCTTGGAATCATGTGCGGGATCATAGGTATTCGTGGAAATTCTTCAGTTACCCAACCGATCATAGATGGTGAGTTCGCCTTTCAACACAGAGGCTCAGATTCCGCAGGGCTTGGCGGTTATAACAGAGAAACCGACATGTTCTCTCGATTCGTTGGAAAAGGAACAGTGCAAGAAGTATATCGGGACTTCAATCCAAAATTAATGCCTGTGCATGTAGGCGTAGGACAGGTCAGATATGTAACTTCAGGTTTTGGCAAGCGACGAGATGCCCAGCCACTTCTCCTGAGGCAGCCACCGCTCATCATTGCTCATAACGGTCAAGTGGGAAATGTCACGTCCATGCGGGAGAAATTCCATCGCCGATGGATGTATATGACTGAATGCGATGTTGAGCATATCCTCTTCAGCCTTGCAGAACAGCTCGATACACGCAAACACTATAAAGCAGGATCTATTGATGAACTTGTACAGGACATCTTCTTTCCTTCAGTTGCACAGGTTTTTGAAGAGGTCACCGGAGGCTATTCAGTTGTCGGAGTGTTTGGGAGACACGGCCTCTTCGCGTTCAAAGACCCGCATGGCATCAGACCCCTTTCCTATGCAGAACAGGATGGCATGCATGTTTTCGCATCAGAAACAGCAAGCATGGAATTTTTACAGATGAGGAATGGCGTGCACGAGTTAGAACCGGGAGAAGCAATGTTTGTCGCTGATGATGGAAAAGTCTATTCAACTATTATTAAACAAGAACGATCGGCATTGTGCATGTATGAGCCGGTCTATAACCTATTTCCTAATTCGTCAATCGAAGGAATCTATGCAATAAGTGTAAGAAAGAACTCTGCAAGAGAGTTTGTCATGGAAAATCCGGACCTCCTAAAAAGAATAGATGTCATTGTCGATTGTCCCACAACAGCAACTCCTGAAGCAGAAGAAATTTCTCTCCTCACAGGAATCTATCACAGCAATACTGGACTTCGCAAAGAAATGAAAAGAGGATATCAGCAAGGAGATGACGCAAGCCGCATGCTCATTGCCAGCAGGAAATTCTCCATAAACATCAAAGACATCCGGGGAAAACGAGTTCTAGTCGTTGATGATAGCAATAATAGAGGCAATACAGGAAAAGTAATGGCACAACTGCTTTGGGATGCAGATGCTGCCGAAGTAAATTTTGCATATATGTGTCCACCTATCACCCACCCTTGCCCATACGGCAACGATCATTCCATTCAACAAGAGCTCATCGCACACAGAAATGATTCTGACTTAGATCGCATTGCCAAGGAACTCAACGCGACCAGAGTATATTACCTGTCGCTGCCGGGACTTCATCGGGCACTCGAGCGCCCCGCAAATCAGCACTGTTTTGGTTGTATTACAGGAGAATATCCAACAGAAGAGAACACTTTTCAAGAGTATTTAAAGTTAAGAATACAAGAACGAAACGGGATTACAACTTCACAAGAACGAAACGGGATTACAACTTCACCTTCATGAAATCAAACGCACAACTCACATCCTGAAAATAATCCTTTGCCTCTTCCTCAAACTCTCGCGTCTCCTTATACCGTTGCGAGAAGTGCGTCAGGATAAGTCGCTTTGCTCCTGCAGTATGAGCGAGAAGCGCTGCCTGTTTTGCAGTCAGGTGCCTATGCGCCTCTGCCTTTTCCTCGTGCCCCGACAAGTAGGTCGATTCCAAGACAAGAAGATCACTCCCCTCTGCGAGTATTGGAATGTGCTTTGTCTCGCCAGTGTCTAATATGAACGTGATCTTCTTGCCCTCTTTCATATGGGCGACCATGTTTGGAGTGACTTCTTTTCCCTTGTGCTGGACGGTCTGCCCACGCTGGAGCTTCCCAATAAGTGGGCCTTCCCGCAAACCCAATTCCTTTGCCTTTGCCATGTTGATCTTGAGCTTGTTCTTCTCAATGAAAGAATACCCCAAACAGGGAGTAGGATGACGCATATCCAGACATTCCAAGGCGTAGTCCTCATTCTCAAAAAAACGCAAGACCTCGCCTTTCGGATCCAATTCCTTTATCGTAAGATCCAGCTTGGTCGAATAGACGACTGCATTCAGGAGATGGAACATCCTCTGCTTCGTACCCCTCGGGCCAAACAGGCTGATCTTCTGCGGATTCTCATCATTTCCCAATGTCTGGAACAGTCCGACAAGCCCTGCCACGTGATCGCCGTGCCAGTGGGAAATGAGGATCTTTCTCGCGCGGTTCCTGTTGATCCCTACAATATTCATCTGCCGCTGGGTGCCCTCGCCGCAATCGAAGAGCATGCCATCTCCATTATAATCAAGAAAGATGCCAGAGACATTCCTCTCCTTTGTCGGCACCATGCAGCTTGTCCCTAAAAACGTAAGTTCCATACCGCAAGAGGACGACATCCTTCTTTAAAAAGTTATTCAGCGAAGCAGACCAAAGTATTTAAAAAGCACGTCCTGCGCCCGACATCCATGGCGACAAAAAAAGTCCAGAAAAAGACAAAGACAAAAACGCAGACAGCCATGACTCCAGTCAGCATACCTCCTGCGAACACCCAAGAACAGCCAGAGCAGAAACAGAAAGTCATCGCTTACTTCACAGGAGAACGTGTTGTCACAGAAAACTCAGACCCTGCACGCGACCTCTTCAACCAGTCACGCTACGGCACCATGCTCGATGGCGGAAAAGTGCAGCTCTCGCTTCTCGAAGCATTCTACCTCAAAGAGAAAGGCAAAATAAGACTTACCGACCCAAAAGGAAAAGAAATACCCGCAGAGACATTCCTCAAGCGAGCCAAAAAGGTAGAGCCCAACTTCTGGGTCAAGTACTGCGTCTTCAAGGACTTCCGCAACCGCGGATACATCATCAAGACAGCGCTCAAGTTCGGGGCTGATTTTCGCGTCTATGACCGCGGAGTGAAGCCTGGAGAAGACCATGCAAAATGGGTCGTCTTTCCGGTGAACGAAGGATCAGTGTTGACTTGGTATGAATTTGCCGCAAAGAACAGAGTCGCACACTCAACGAAGAAACGCCTCCTCATTGCGATCGTGGACGAAGAGGCAGACGTGACGTATTACGAGATTCGGTGGATGCGTCCTTAAACTGCTGGCAGCTAACAGAACACAGTGAACAGAGCGCAGCTGACTGCGGTCAGATACGACAGCAATACGATGCACTCACTGGACCACATTCTCTGAATCGAGACACGATCGACTACTGTGTGTGCCATATCATTCTCAAAAATCTTATAAAAACAAAGACATTCCTAGAATATCATGACTGCCATTCTTCAAGACACCACGCTCTGCTCCATTGTCCGCGACGAGATGATGAACCCTGCAGGAGGCATCCGCGCCTTTGCCAGGTCGACACTTCCTTTTGTCGAAGCAGGTGTCATCGTCGACACAGGATCTGTGGATGGCACGCGAGAAGCGCTCCAGGATCTCCAACGAGAATTTCCCCACCTTCAGGTCTTCGACAGACCATTTGATGACTATGCGTCCTCTCGAAACTTCAGCCTTTGCTTTGTGCAGACAACCTATGCCCTTGTCCTTGACGCTGATGAGATCATTGCCGACGAACAACACTCCATCCAAGGAGGATACGAACAATTGGCAAGGATCATGCACGGATACCCGCATCCTTATTACTGGTTCAAGTTCAAGGATGTACAACAGGAAAGGATCACCTTTGGCCTTAGCGGAAATCCTCGCCTCTTCCGACCTTCGATGACGACCTATATCAACTACCTCGGAAGGCACGGAGAACACCTGCATCATGGTAATGACAAGATCAGAAAAGACCATTGCCTAGATACCGGGACAAACATATTCCACTTCAGGTCAACACCTGCCTCTCATGGCCAGAAATGGACAGACTGGTACGAGGCTCTTGAAAAAGATCCCAAACTGATCCTATCACACATCCCAACATTCCAAAACTGGAAGGAATACAACCCAAAAAGAGAGCTATTCTTCTGAAAAAGAAAGCATTAAAAACAGTCCTTCCATTCTCTCTTCATGCTTCCACCGCATAAACCAGAACAAGCGCGGCCCACAAAAGAACACGTCCTGCAATTCGTCATCCAAAACGGACCCTCTGTCCCAAACGACGCCATGAAAAAACTCGGCAGCGACACCTTCCTCATCGGCGCATACCTCTCAGAACTTGTCGCCTCCAAGAAACTCAATGTCTCCGCGATGAAAGTCGGCGGAAGCCCGCTCTACTATGCTCCGGGACAAGAATACAAGCTCCAGAACTTCACCAAATACTTGAACGAGAAAGACAGGCTCGCCTACACCCTCCTTCGCGACAGACGAGTCCTTCGCGACAGAGAACAAACACCGCTCATCAGGGTGGCACTTCGGACAATCAAAGACTTCGCATTCCCTCTAGAAATCGGCGGGGAACTTTTCTGGAGATGGTACCTCATCTCTAACGACCAGGCAGCAGCAGAGATAGCGCAAGCGACAAAACCGACCGAGCAGACAAAACCCACTCCAGAACCGATAAAACCTGTGGCCCAACAGGCAAAACCGCAAATCGAACCTACTCGACCAACAGTCGAAAGAAAAGAACATCTCATTGTCCCACCAACCGCGGTAAAACCTCTCGTCCAGCACACACTTGCCGAAAAGAAGCCAGTCGTCAAGGAACAACCAATAAAACCCACTGCGGGAGAAAAAAAACCTTCGGAAGAAAAATTGCAGAAGGTAAAGAAGAAAGCGGAGCCGAAATCCGCATTCCTCGACTCCCTCACAGCTTACTTTGCCGCAAACGACATCGAGGTCCTCGAGACGAACGTCATCAAGAAAGCATCTGAAGTGGACTACACCCTGCTCGTGCCTTCAGCAGTCGGCAAGGTGCGCTTCTACTGCAAGGCAAAGGCGAAGAAAA
>JAGVFV010000118.1 GCA_020057445.1 archaeon
TGCGATGTCGCCGATGGTCGTCATGCGTGAGAGCCCGATGCCGATGCTTTTGAGTGTCTCTGGGGGCAGCTCAGGGTTGTTGATGGTGAAGAAGAGACATTCGTCCATGAGGCTTCCGTAGTATTTGCTTGCTTCTTTGTCATATCTGTTGGCTGTGAGCATCTTTGCCGTGTCGACGAAGATTGCCTGTTTCCCAAGTGCGGCAAGGGAGGGGGATGGCGCGGTCTTGAATGTGTTGTTGATGATGCCTTGGTGGAGGATGGTGCTTGTCGTGCCCCTGTTCTGGGTGACGATCTTGACAAGGTAATCTCCCCCCTGGTCTTCGTGGTGGTCGATGACTGCTGTGTTGTCCCGCCTGATGCGCTGGTTCCAGTGGTCTGGCATGTAGGCGAGGTTGGGTTGTCCGTCGACAAAGATGAATGCGTCTGGATGGATCTGGTCAAGGATTTCGTCGTCGTGGTAGTGGGGGTGGGAGTTTGTGATCTCCAGGTATTTTTCTACGTCGATGGAGATGTTGGATTCCCTGTCAAGGACAGGCACTGGTTTTTTTCCTCTGGCCCGTATCTCTTCGGAAAGGAAGAGGATGGGAAATGCGGAATCAGCGTCTGTACGTCCGCTGGAGAGTATTGCTATTGTTTCGTGAGCATTGATGAGTTCGTCCAGTCTCTTGAAATCTGGCATAAGGACTTGGGAAAAGAGTTGGTGTATTTAAATCTGTGGTGGGAGGGCTACAGCGGTCAGTTCTGTCCGAAAATGATTTTCAAAAGTTTTATGCACGCTTCATTGTTTTTCGGGTATGCGGCAAGGCAGAGCTTGATATGGTAGCAGTTGCCGGTGTCGGTGAGGAAGTAGATGCCTTCGAACAGTTTTTGCTTGTCGAGGCGGAGGATGTAGTTGAGATGGAGGTCGAGCCTTCCGAACCTGGTGAGGAGAAGCCCTCGTTGCTCATCATTGAGTTTTATACGAAGGAAGGAGAGGAAGTCATTGATGTGCCTGTCTTTGTCGAGGGTGACTTCGTGGATGAGGATGATCCTTCTTTCGTCGGCCCCGGTTGCAGAAGTGGTCTTGATAGGTATTTTTTCTGCCGTGAGGCTGAAGGGGAAGAGAGAGGAAAGACGCGAGAGGATCTGGTCATTGTCTTCTTCTGGCTTTGCGAAGACGCGGACAGTGATGCTGTGGCAGAATTTCATGGGAGAGAGTGTTGGAATCGTGGTTTAAATACGTTTTGCATAATGTTTATATATGCTGATTGGTGAGAAGGAGTGTGCCAAAAAAACAAAGGGGTGCGAAGAGGAAGTTTGATCCTGCGATGATAAGGTATGCGCGTGTCAAGCGAAATGTTGCTGAGGCGAAGAAGAGGGTTGCAGAGTATAGGAGACGTCTGATTAGGAGAGATGCAAAGAAGGTCGTGTTTGTTGTGAGCATTCTTGTAGTGATTGCTGTCGCTTTTTTTGTGGTGGTGCGGGATGTTTCTGTAGAGTCCGCTGCTGACCGGTTCAGGGAATTTGGTCCATATGGTCCTCTTCTTGTGGTATTGCTCATCGTATTGGAGGTGGTAGTGACTCCCATCCCTGGCGTTCTCATCATTATCGCTACAGGCTACGCATTTGGTCCTTATTGGGGGATGCTATATTCATACATCGGGGGTTTCATAGGGGTGAATATCGCTTTTTTCCTGTCCAGGAAGTTTGGGCGTCCGCTGGTGGAGAAGTTGACTGACAGAAAGAAGCTTGTGGAGTTTGATCGCTTTGCACAGGCAAATGGCAAGGTGTTTTTATGGATTGCATTCCTCATTCCTGTCTTTCCGTCGGATATGGTCTGTTACGGGATTGGGCTGACAAATATGCGCTGGCGGACATTCGCAAGCATTGTCATGGTCGCCATGATTCCTGGGACATTCCTGCTGAATCAGTTTGGAGGGTCCCTACGGAATATAGGCCTCTTGTCGTTCTTCTTAGGTGTTTTGATGTTGGTCTCGTACGTATTTGGCTTTTGGTTGTATATGTGGTTCAAGAAGCATAGCATTTAAAAAGGAGGGTTGCTTCTCGTTTGGGATGAAGCATAGTGGCCTTGTGACGTTCTTCTTGGTGTTTATTTTCTTGGTCAGCCAGATTGTCGGCCTCTATCTTATCAAGAGCATCAGTGGGAATGTTGTTGTTGATGCGGATGGGAAGAAGGTCATTTCGCCTGATGCAGGCCTTGAGGAATTCACGCCAAAGACAGAAGGGCTTGGCTCTTTGCTCTATATTGTTATCGCAATAGGGATTGGCACTGTTCTTGTGCTCTTGATCGCCAAATTCAACAAGGTGAACATCTGGAAGGTGTGGTTCCTCTTCGCAGTGACCATGGCTGCAGGCATAGCGCTCAAGGTGTTGCTGAAGGATGTGCTTGTCGGCCTGCTCGTGTATCTTCCGTGGATTATTGGAGGCCTTCTTGCGCTTGCGAAATTAGTGTGGAGGAATGTGGTTGTCTACAATATTGCCGAGGTCTTGATGTATGCTGGGATCGCGTTGATTCTTGCTCCCATCCTTACTGTGTTTTGGGCAATCCTCTTGCTCGTGCTGATCTCCGGTTATGATATGTATGCTGTGTGGAAGTCGAAGCACATGGTGACCATGGCAAAGTTCCAGCAAGGCACGAACGTATTTGCGGGTTTGATGATCCCGTATAAGAGAAAGGCAGTCGTTTCTGGAAAAGTCTCGGCAAAGGTCGTAAAAGAGAGCAGGGTTCCGTTGCCGAAAGGTGAGTCGACTGTCGCAATCCTTGGCGGAGGAGATGTCGCGTTCCCTCTCATCTTTGAAGGGGTCATCCTTCGTGACCTTATCCTGAAAGGAGCAAGCCCGCTCCTAGCATTTTGGCAGAGCATGGTGATCGTCGGGACGACCACGATCGCATTGGCCTTGCTCTTCACATTGGCGAAGAAAGATAGGTTTTATCCTGCCATGCCTTTCATCTCTGCTGGCTGCCTCTTAGGCTGGCTGGTTCTGCTGCTGTAGGAATGAGGACAGGCTTTTTTGGTCTTTTGCAAAGAAGAGCTCGTCAAGGTCTATGGAAAGCCCGTCTTCTGCTGCGATGGTCTTGACGCGTGTCTTCTTCTGTATTCCCTTGGCGATCTCATGTGGTTGGCGTTCGAGGTCTTTGACAGTGAAGTAGGTGAGGATGGCAAGTTTCGGATGGATGGCATCGATGAAACGTTCTGCATCCTGTGCGTGAAGGATGAGTACTGTCGCGCCCTTGAATTTTTCTGCGATGCGGTCTGCATAGCTTGTTTCTCCAGGATAGCCTATGGTGAGCGCGTCGAAGGTCAGCTTGAGCCCGCAGCCGGGATGTGTGGATGGTGTTGCGAGTATTTCGGTGTTGCGGATGTATTCGCGGTGGTTTGGCCGAAGGAAGAGCACCTTGTCAAGGTTTGGCTCTTGCTCTTTTGCCTTGACAGAGAGGTCTTCGATAGCGAAGAGGATTCCGTGCTTGTCGAGTCCGCCGTAGGTCATGGCGTAGATGATGACTTTCATGTCGTGGGAATGGATGATGTTTGGGCTTGTGACAAAGAGTGCTGTTGTCTCGCGGATGTTGATCTTCCAATCCCGTGCGCGGGCAAGAGCTGATGGTCCTGGGTCGATGTGGAACTGGAAGCCATCTCCTTTGAGGATGATGCCCCCGCTTGAGCGATCCTGTTTGCTGACGACGAGCGCGTCGCCTCCCGTACCTAAGAATGTGATCTGGACCATATGCTTTCCCGAAGTTAAGGAATGCGCTTTTGATTAATAAATGTTTAGACTAAAATCAGAGTTTCTTCAGCACAGTCTTAAGGTCTGCGGATATCATCGCCCATTCTTTGATCTCTGTAAAACCTATTGATTTGTACCATTCGAGGGGGAATTTGGTCATCTTGAATGTATAGGTATCGAATCGTACAACGTCGTATTTTTTTATGGCTGTCATGTAGAGCTGTTTTGATAATTTTTTTCCTATGCCCTTTTTCTGGAAATCAGGGTCGACGAATAATTCCCCGTCGACAAGATGGTTGCCATCCCACCAGGGTTTTATCCCTGCGACAAATGCCCCGACGATTTTGCTCTCGTATTCTGCGACGAAGAACAAGTCTGGCTGGCGTTTCATCCAGTAGAACATGAGCTTAATGGCAGATTTAGGAGTCCATCGTTCGCCAACAACGAAAACGCGGTAGGTTTTTGCATAGATGGTTGCCAACCTGCTTAAATCAGATCTCTTGACTAAACGGATATTGATCAGACCCATACCTTTAAATGAATTATTTGGATTCATAAAGGTTTTGCTCTGATGTCAGGAATACCTTTAAAAGGACTGATGTATTACTCTTCTCTGCTAGGCCGGGGCGTTCATCCTGCCCTGTTACCGCAAACGGATGTCGGCGGGGCTGAAGCCTGAGGGGCGGCGCGGCCTCTTGTAGGATAGTCCATTGCAAACCGTCGATACCTCGTCCTCTTTGGCCATGGTCTTTTCGAACCGGATCAGGGCGGGAACGCA
>JAGVFV010000102.1 GCA_020057445.1 archaeon
AAGAAGCTCAAGAAGCTCGACAAGGTCGCGTACATCAGGTTCGCATCAGTGTACAAGGAATTCGCAGATGTCGAGAGCTTTGCGAAGGAGATAGCGAAGCTGAAATGAGTAAACATCGCTTAACAATCTTTCAATATATTCAACAGAGGTGTATCTATGGCTGAAGGGCTTGAAGGCATTGTAACACACGAGATATATGTCGCTCCTGACGGCATCCCGCGGGGTTCTGTCCCGTTTGTGGATCATGAGACATTTGCCCGTCTTCGAGAGTCTCTAGCAAAGACAAAGCATGTGAGCATGACGCCGAATGCGAGGAAGGTATTCAAGGAATACTATATCAAGGAACTGGAAGACGGCCGTGAAGAGACGGTCGAAGAGCGCTTTGCGGCAATCGCCATTGATATCTCCCAGGCAGAGATCCCTCATATTCGGAAAAAGAAGGGAGAGCCTGTCATGAACGATGGCTTGTCTGAAGAGGAATTAGGGCTTGTGCAGACTGTAAGCCAGAAGATCTACGACCTGCAGGTCAGCGACTGTTTCCGCTTCAACACTCCTGCGAACATGAACATGGGACGCTGGACTGTGGATGAGACCGGAGAGTTCAGGATGAAGACGCAGATGGGCTCAGCCTGCTTTGTCCTTCCTATCGACGACACGTTCGGCAACAGCGCTGAAGACCTTGGCGACGGCATCCTGTATGCGTGGGTCGTGCAGCAGCTCATCCATAAGACAGGGGGAGGAACAGGATTTTCCTTTGCCCGCCTTCGCCCGAAGGGCAGTATCATCGGGTACAATCCAAGAATCGATGGGAAGAAGACCATCCAATGGGAATCCACGCGCGGCATCTCGAGCGGATTCATCTCATTCCTTGAGAACATGTACGACCGTGCGACCCTGACAGTGAAGCAGGGAAACACCCGCCGCGGTGCGAACATGGGCATCCAGCGGATCGACCATCCTGATTTCCTTGACCACATCTATGCGAAGTTTGGCATGACGAGCGCTGACCGTGAGGAGAAGATCACGAATTTCAACCTATCTGTCGCCATGACTGACGAGTTCATGAGGGCTGCGGAACAGGGGCATCACTATATTCTTCGAAATCCGCATCGCGTCCGTCTGCTCGGAGAGCAGTATGCTGCAGCGACGATCGATGATCTGTGCACAGAGGCAAGATTCCGTGAATTGCAGTCCATCAACAAGGGAAATAAGCGTGATGCGGTGACGATTCCTTCGATGTACCTGCATGAGAACGGCAGGGATGTGGTCAATGCGTATGTCGGAGAGCCTATCGGTTTCGTTGATGATGGCATTGTGAAGATCGATGCGAGAAAGGTCATGGAGATGATCGCAAAGCTCGCCTGGGCAAATGGGGAACCCGGTGTCATCTTCATCGACACGGTCAATGCGTACAATCCTGACCCTGCCCGCGGGAAGATAGAGGCGACGAATCCCTGTGGGGAACAGCCGCTATTCCCTTATGGCGCGTGCAATCTCGGCAGCATCAACCTTTCGAAATACGTCGTGCTCGACAGCGCCGGCGCGCACATCGACAGGGCGCGTCTCGAGGAAGATATCTCTTTTACGCTTCGCCTCCTTGACAATGTGATCGACAGGAATGATTTTCCGTCGATAAAGATCCGACAGACCGTCGACTCGACAAGGAATGTCGGCCTTGGCTATATGGGCATTGCTGACGCCATGATGATGATGAAGGTGAGGTACGGCTCTCCAGAATCGTTCGCCATCGCAGAAGAATGGGCGAGCATCATGCATCGAGCTGCGAGAAAAGCCTCGCACGATCTTGCAGAAGAAAGAGGAGCATATCCGCTCTGGGACGTGAGCATCTTCAATGCGGAGTCTCCTGCAGGAATCGCATTCTGTGAAAACATAGAAGGACTATCCCATCCCATGGAGTATGACGTCGGCATCTTACGAAACAATTGCCAGACAACGCAAGCGCCGACAGGCACGATCTCTCGGACAGCAAGCTGCTCGTTTGGCATCGAGCCTGCATTCAGCCTTGTCTACATGTCAAACGTGATGAACATGCAGCTCTTGGACGTGAATCCAGGATTCCTCTCGGTATTGAACCATCTCGGCCTAGTGAACGACCGCATCACTCCCTACCTGAGCAGCTTCACGGTTGTGCGCGAAAAAGAAGGAAAATATGATGTCCTGAAGGACATTGTCCCAAATCCAGACGTGCCTGAAGATGTCAGGCCGCAGCTTGACCTGCTTGCCGCAGTCGCCCTGAATCGGGGGACTGTAGATCTTCCTTCCTTCGAGTCAGCGACAGATGGCAAGGAGCGGTTACGGCAGAAACGCATCCGCGATCAGATCGAGCGCATCCCGCAGGATTGGCGGGAAGTCATGGTGACTGCTGTGCATGATTCTGACATCAGCTATGAGGCGCATGTCGACCTGCAGGCAGCGTTCCAGAAGTACAATGACAGCGCAATCTCAAAGACCATCAACATGCCAAACGGTGTGTCTCCTGAGGATATCATGCATGCGTATTTCACAGCGTGGAAAAAAGGTCTCAAAGGAATGACAGTGTATCGTGAGGGAAGCAGGGAGTCCCAGGTATTGTCCCGTTTCCAGATGGCTGCCGCGGAAGCAGGAGAGAAGTACACGCGTCCTGCTGTGCAGAGGGGATTCACCATACAGCTTCCTCTGGGATGGGTGCACACGAATGGAGCTGTGGAATATGACAAGCAGAATCCGATCGATTATGATCCGCCGATGGTATTCACGACGATTGCGTATGATCCGCTTGTGGGAAAGGTCAACAGCGTCTTCATCGAGGTGGGTCTAGGCGACCAGCAGCTTGACGCTGCGAAGAACCATCTTGCGATCGAGCTCTCCCATTCGCTGAAGGCGGGCGATACTAAGAAAGAGCTCGAGAGGATCATCAATGACCGCGAGCGCCATCGGACTGTCGGCGCTGTCGGCATCATGTATGACGGCGTAAACCGTGACATGCGCTCGCAGGTGGCAAATGACACGATCCCGAACGCGATTTTGAAGAGCCTGTACTTCCTCAAGTACGTGACAGGCCAGTTCGAGGATTTCAGCGACGCAGGGATCAGCGAAAGATACATGGCGCACCGCGTGGGAAACGTGACCCTTAGAGAAGTTGTCAGCACGAAAGGAGAGATCAAGTTCCAGCAGGCAGAAGGACTGCCGAGCATCTTCCCGCAAGGATACGTGCTCAAGCTCTCTGATGGCGAGTATAAATTGCCGTGTCCGAGCTGCTAGTATTTGCGAAGGCGACAGAATTTGAATTGTCCTAGAAGTCGAACGAGACTGAGATACCATACTGCCTGATCGCGACTCTGTATTTGCCAAGATCGAAGATGACCCTGTCCTTACGGTAGCGGCCGTGCAGTGTCGCAAGGGTGAAATTCCTCTTTGTGACGTCGCAAGTGAAGTAGGGTTCCAGGTCAATATTAGGCAGGGTGATCATCTGCGCTTTCTCTTCTTGCCTGTATTGCAGGATGCTGCGAAGGTCGATCCTATCAGCATGCACAGGTGTCAGGGAAAGGCTTCCTGCAAGGAGGGTTTCAAGGAGCATAATCTGGGGAAATATCCGCTCCTTCTTATAAATATTGTCGAAACCTTTTTAAGACAAGAGCATTGGAAGTGGGAAATGAAAGTCCTTTTCGTCTGCAAAGAAAATGTCTTTCGCAGTGTCACTGCGGAATATTGTCTGCGGGATTATGCGCAGAAGAACAACATTCTTGATATCGAGGCTGCTTCTGCAGGGATCCACGCGCGCTGGGAGCCAGTCGCCCCGCAGACGAGGAATCGGCTGAAGAAGCACGGCATCATCATCGGAAGGCATCGGCAGGTCCGCCTGTCTGCGGATCTATTGACCAAGTTCGATCTTGTCGTCGCGATGGGCCTGAACCATCAGCAGTTCATCAAGGAGAAGTTCGGAAAGGACGTGCCCTTGTTCAATGAGATCGCGTATGGAACGAAGACAGGCGTGCTTGATGTGGACGAGGTCATGCCGCGCTGGTACCTGCACCTGAGGAAGTCGGCAGAGCACATCAGGTGGACGGTAGATTACATCCATGAGGCCATGCCATCGTTTGTGCAGAATGCGGGAAAGTTCGTGAAGTGAATCAGAAGCGAGTCACTTGATAAGTGCACGGGATAATGCTCCCTTTTCTGTTCAATGGTGAGGTGACTACATAATAGCCAACATGTAGTCACCTAAGCGAAAATTATTTAAATATGTAGTCACCTATGTATTGTATGCATGTCGAAATACGAAAGGAAGGAAAGAAGAAAAAGTATTATCTGTCGCATTCTTATAGAGAGGGAAAAAAGATATACAAGCTCAGGAAGTATCTTGGGCAAGAGTTAAGGGCAGGACTTCTCGAGGAGCGCAGAGTCATTGCAGAGAAACTCATCCTTGAGGAGATCCACAGATACAACATCATTGAGGATCCTCTTCAGGTTGTGCTCTCAGGAGAAGAAATCGATAGGATAAGACTATTAGAGAAGCAGATAACGTTAAAGATTTCGCACCTGTCAAAGGAAGATTGGAAGACATTCTCAAGATTATTCACGTACAACACCAATGCTATTGAAGGAAGCAAGCTCAACATCAAAGAAGTCCAAGGATTGCTGGAAAAAGATAAATGGCCTGACAAATCCAAAGAAGACATTGCAGAGGCATATGGTGTTGACGAGGCCATAAGATATATACGGACGACGAAGGAACATCTCTCCATTGAACTCATCAAGACGTTACACAGGATCGTGTTCAAGAATTCCGGACAACGTGCGGGATTATTCAGAAAGAAGGGTGAAGACGTCGTTGTCATGACTGATGATGGCGTCATCGTCCATGAAGGCGCGCCGCAGCCACGGATCAACCATCTTCTCAAAAAGTTAGTGGATTGGTATGAACAGAACAAGAATAAGTATCCTGCTTTGGTCTTGGCAGCGGTCATCCATAACCAGTTCGAGAACATTCACCCATTTTCCGACGGAAACGGCAGGGTCGGACGGATACTTCTCAACAATATTCTTTTGAAACACGGTTTTCCGCCGCTGAACATAGACTTCAAGAACAGGGCAAAATATTATGCATCATTGCAGGAATACGAGAATAACCACGATCTCAAGCCCACGATAGAACTATACGTGAAAGAGTACGCTTCCTTAAAGAGACAATTGGGTGACTACAAGCAACGGGAAAAGTAGTCACCTGACTTCCCGCGCTCCGTCGATTTCTTCGCAGGCGAGAAGGCGATGACGTGATGTGTTCGTTTCGACCGGAATAGGTCTGATGCTTTTTTTCTTCCTTTATTGTCAAGTCTATCCATTCCTCAATATCCATTAGAAAGTATCCAATCCTTCTCGATTCTCTTGACACATCTGCAACTGTACGTCACATTTCTTATAAAATACCAACATTTATATATTTGTGACGTATACTCTCTTTTATGGTTAATGTTCGCATCATAGAAAAGGGGACCAAGAAGTATTATTATCTTGAGCATACATTGAGGGCTGGGCGTACGTTTAAGAATAAAAGAATATATCTTGGTTCGAATCTTCCAAAGAATATCAATGATATCAAAGATAAATTCATGTACGACCTATACATAGAAATCTATGGGAAACAACTAGATCTGATAAAAAAGAATTTCAAATTTGAGATTTCTTCTTATCCCAAATCTGCATACAATAAGTTTATCGAATCATTCATGATCAAATTCACGTACGATTCAACGAAGATAGAAGGAAGCACCTTGACGTTGAAGGAGACTGCAGATCTCCTCCAGGAAAAGGTAACTCCAAAGGGAAAAAATCTTAGAGATGTAAAAGAAACTGAAGCGCATAAGAACGTCTTTTACAAAATGTTAGAGCATAAGGGAGATCTTACTCTCACAGCAGTCCTTGGATGGCATAAAGATCTCTTTAAAGATGTAGATTTGGAGATGGCGGGAATAATAAGGAAACATCCTGTGGCAATAGCGAGAAGCAGGGTCGATCTTGCCCTTCCAGTCGAGATTGACTTTCTGCTTCATGAATTCTTTCAATGGTATAAGAAAAACAAGAATATTCATCCTGTTATCAT
>JAGVFV010000110.1 GCA_020057445.1 archaeon
AATCCTCGCTCCTAAAAAAAGGTTCAAGCCAAAAAAAACCGGTGTCAAGCGGCCACTCCAAAAAGCTCCCAAAAAAACAAGGCAGACCCCTCAAAAAAAAGCTTCTCAGACAAAATCCGAGAAACCACTCTCGAAAAAAGAGATCCGCGACCTCTATGACAAGATGGATGTCATTCTTGGCCAGACCAAGAAAGAGGCAAGCAGGGAGCAACTCAAGACAAAAGAAGTGGAAAAGAAACTCGCCTCTGTCAGGGATGAAGAGAAAAAGATAGAACACGAAGAGGAAACGCTGCTTGCCACAGAGAGGCGTATAGAGAAAGAAGAAGAGAAGATCGAAATAGCGACATCACATCTTGAAGAAGAAGAGAGAGATATAAAGGAAGCGCAAGTCCGAGAAGAGCAAGATCTCAAACGGGTCGAATCCTTGGAACGGACAGAGGTCGCACTCACTGAACAAGAGCTTGCCAAGCTCAAGGAGCTAGAGCAGCTTGAGCAGGAAATAAAGAAAGACGTCTCACCCCACCCGCTCATGAAGATCACCTACAAAGACTTCACGAGAGGCCTCATCGGCGCATTCATCGCCCTCATCTCCCATTTCGCATTTGTCGAAGGAAGCCACATCTCAGAAGGCCTCACCATCGAACGCGCAACAGCGCTCTATGTCATCGCCTTCCTGATCGGATTCCTCTTCATCTACTACAGCGGATTTCGCAAGGTCAAGGACCTGCGCTACCTCAAGATATTCCCTGTACGGATCCTTGTCATCTACTTCACCGCAATCCTTGTTATCTTCGTGGTCCTGGCGCTATACGGATTCATCGGATCCGAGTCCACATTCATCGATGTCTATAAGCAGGTCTCATCGATCAGCATCCTCGCAGTCATCGGCGCAGGGACAGCAGACCTCCTCGCGAGAGAATAAGACAGTTCTGGAGGAAAGACCCTTAAGCAACTTGAAGCATGTAGCAATAAAGTTTATATACAAGAGCACCATCTAAGTTGCCTATGGAAGAAGATGAAGAAGCACGAAAAAAACTCTTTCTGCCCATCTACAATGGATACACGACCTACGTCGAAAAAGCGATCAACAACCACCTGCGCCTGCTTGATACCAAGATATTCCAAGAAGGAGCATTCCAGCACCTGATGAGCACGCTCCAGAGCTATCAGGGAGTCATCGCCCTTGAACTCGGAAGGACCATCAACAACGCACTTGATACCACTTTGAAAGGCCAAAAAGAAACCCTAAAGGAATTAATCGCCGCATTAGAGGAAACCCTTTCCATCCATCAAAAGAAAGGAGAATATCAAGAAGAAGAAGTCCAAGACCAGGTCATAACGAGGATCAACGAAGCAAAATCAAGGTTTCACACGCTTCTTGAGGCCCAGAAAAAACTCATGAAGCTGTGACCGCGGCCAGATGCCCAAACCCCGCATTAGCTGATTCTTATAGCGAATCTCCTTAAGACTTGAACAAAACGGGACATTGTCGAGTGCTCTCGACAGGGTTTGTGCTTTGCACAAACGATTCGCTAAATAGCAAATCGCAATTGGCAGTGTTCAATTATCATTGCGATTTGCTATTATCGCCATCAGTTTCGCCGAATCCGTGGAAACAATGCATCTTGCGAAGCAATCCATCACAGATCCTCGGGTCCTGTCAGCTGTGCGAGTAAAAAGCTTTTTAAACTGCAATCCCCATAAACATCCTTATGAACAAAAGAGGTGGGTATTTCTTTGTCCTAGATGTCTTTATCGCTTCAGCGATCATCGTCCTTACCCTTATCATCATATTCTCTTCGCGGGTGAATACGCCACCATCGGAAACCTCCTATCGTATCGCAGAAGACTTCATGGGATTTCTAACAACGACGGAAATCCGCGACATCTCGAATCCCTACAAGGTCAACCTCACCAAGGGGGGTTTCATCAATGACACAAGGCTGAACCTTGTACAGGTCCTTGCTGTCCTCAACTACACCCATGCCAAGAATTCAACTGGGCAATCTTTCGCATCATGCTTTTTAGAATCCATAAGCAACGGCGTAGTCCCTGCAAAATACGGCATGAACTACTCCATCGACGGCACCTCCATCTATGAACGAAACCCGGAAACCTACCCGGCTGCAAATCTCGTGCTCTCGTCACGACGCGTGACTTTCTTTCGCATCAATGCACAAGGGCTCTACGGACCAGTCATCTCAGAGGTGAAGATATGGGTCTGAGATATTTGTTTAGCGCCCTCAGGTCGAAATCCTTGCGAATGAGGATGCTAGCGCGTCGCGGGGGATGCTCCAGCCGGGGAAGCAGCGCCGGTGGCTTTTCACCGAGGATTTCGAAGGCACTAAACAAATATGGCATGTATAAAAAAGGCATCCTCTTCACCCTCATCGCCCTCCTCCTCTCAGGCATGTTCATCATCCTCTACACGACTGATGTTCGGACACCCCTCGACTACAAGGTCGACCTGTATACGATGAAAGCGCAGAACATCAGGAATTACGAGGACAACCTCGAGCAATATGCCACGTATGCCCTGGAAATAAGCGGTTACCAGGCGCTCACCACCCTTATCGGGTATGAACAATCGACAAGCATCCCCTATGACAGCGAAACAAACCTCTCCTGCGCCCTCGCAGATGTCGTCCTTGACGGTGTGCTTTCCAACAGGACAACAACAGACGCAGGCTCTGGCAGCAACACATATCTCTTTGGAGCCATGGACCTTACAGACGGCAGCATCATCTACGAAAATCTAGGTGGTCTCATGCCAAGCTATTTCCTTCTTCAAAACCAATCACATGTCATATACAACTATGATATCAACAGGACCAATTCCTTGATCATCCGCTTCAAACCAGGAGCGGGAAATAAAGGAATAGTAAAATCACTCAACATCAGCATACAGAACACGTATGATGTTCCCCGCGATGCGACAGTGAACATCACCATCTACAGCACCCGCTGCAACACCACCATCTTTCCGCTCGACATCGCCACGAAGGCCATCCCTGCAGGCGCATCCGGGATAGTGAGTTTCCCCTTCACAAAAAGTGCCTACGTTGACCAGGAAGAGTATTTCATCGAGATCAGCAGCAACCAGACCCTCCACATAAGATATAATACCGACTCAGATCCTGATGTATACAATAATACCATGTATGCTGTAGTATGGCACAACTACACCAATGACGACCTTGTCAAGAAACAGAGCCTGACAAACTACCTCGAAGCGCTTTTCCAGCTCTCTGAAAAGACGCTTGCAATCGATGCCAACTTCACGCTCTTCAACCTGAACATCAGCCATTCCTCAGCATGGGAACTCAACATCACCGGAGATTTCCTCTTCATAGTCACAGACAACCAGACCATCTATGACAAGCATAAGGAGCTCTCTTCGGCAATCAGCATCGTCGGCCTGCCAGAGCCGCTCCTTGCGCTCAACATGAAGAAGTCACGGCCTATAAAAAAGGCGCCTTTTGACGTGGATCTGCGCTGGAACCTCTCCATCTTTACCAATTTCACCATGGAAAACTACACCTGGGGACGGTACAATGAGACACCAAGCTTCCTCTACCGCATGATGAACAGGACAGACCCGTCAGGAAACTACGGCATCGAGTCCGTGCTTCCCAATCACTTCTTTGTAGGCAACAAGACCAACATCTCATACGTCGATTGGCTTTTCATCAACAATACCTATGATCATTGCAGCAATATCATGCGCATCAATTACACCTATATGAGAGAGCTTAATGCCCTGCATCCAGGAATCTTCATAGACAGATATTCTGACTTCTGGGAGACAAACAACGGGACAACTCTTGACTGGCAGACCCTCTCCCTCTACCAGGTCAATAACACCTTCTTCAATCTGACCTGCACTACTTGAAAATAATGAACAAAGTTTAAATAGATTCCTCATAGGTTTCACCCTGTGGTAGATATGAGTATACCTGACCAACCGATCCCGAAAAAACAAGACCTACCCGATGAGATGGTGACAACAGGGGTTGATGACCTGATCAAGCTCCTTTCGGAGTTTCCGAAACTCTCCATAGAAGAGACTGCAAAGCGCCTTAATGTCTCCAAAAAGGTCCTCAAATCATGGATCGACTTCCTTGTCGAAGAGAAGATCCTAGGCATAGAATATACCTTCACGACACCATTCATCTATCTCAACAAGCCGCACGAGCAGGAAAAGATCAAGCAGATCAGGGAGGAAAAGCTCACGTATTCCCAGTTCAAGCAAGAATTCTACGAGAAAGCGAGAAAAAGCAGCATTCCCGAAGAGAAGATCAAGGGATTCTGGCAGGAGCATCTCAAGCAGCGTCTCGAGCAGAACAAGGAATTCTTTTTCAGAGAAGTGCAAAAACACAACCTTCCCCGCAGTGATGAGCTCTGGGAAAAATACGTCAGGTCAGCATTAGGATAATAACATGGACATCGACCGCTTCATCAAACAAGACGTCATCGAGTTTCTCGAAAAAGAGCAGCATAAAGACATCTCGATCTCGAACGTACGCTCGGATGAGATGACTCTTTTTGATATCGACAAGGACTTTGTAAAGGAGCTTGATGAGCAGCTCAAGCTCAACAACGTCGAATCAGGAAGGGAATTATTCAACGAGCTCCGGAAGATATACAACAGGACCCCTGAAGCATCGCCAGTCCGAAAGAAGATATTCTCCATCCTCAAAGAGATGACCACCCTCCTGAACAAATACCTCAAAGAGCACCAGGTGCAAAGCCAAGCCACCTTCGAAATGCAATACTATGACAAGAAAGAAGTCTTCACCCAAAACACTCCGCCTGAAAAGATACTCACTGAAGACGAAGAGAAGCACGGCTACCATCACGAGCAGGAAGACAGCTACAACCTCCTTGCCCAAAGCGTCGGAAAAGGAGAGGGCTTGCGGGACATCGGAGACATGGTCTCCCAGGAGATCAAGCGCTCCATCCCGCTAGAAGAATCGCAGCAACTCCGGGAGATCTTCCGCGCAATACCAATCCAGGCGATAGTGCAGCCCCAGATCATCGTGCAGCAAACAGAACCGCAGATAGTGAGAGCAGCGCCCCCAGGCAGCCAGGCACAGGTGACAGTGCAAGAACCGCAGATGATGCAAGCGCCAGTCTTCATCCAGCAACCCATGCCACAGCAGACACAGGTCATCATGAGGACTGAACGCGCGCCCTCTGAAGTGACCAACGAAACCATCAAGAAGATGGTCGACGACGCCACCAGGGAAATCAAGACAGGCCAAACACGCACCCCAGAAGTCACCAAGGCAACCATCCAAAAAATGGTCGACGACGCCACACGGGACATGAGACCAAAGGCAGAACAAACACCTGACATGAGCAAAGAGAACTTCAAGAAAATGGTCGAGGACGTGACCCGCGACTATCTTGAAAAGCAGCAGCCAAAGGTCATCCATGAAAAGATCATCGAAAAAGAGATCATCCAACAATCGGTCAAAGAGCAAGAAAAAATCACTCCAACGACAAAAACCATGCTTGCGCAAAAACAAGCGGCAGGACCGCAAAGCGACGAACGCAAAAGCGACATGCAAGAAACAATTGACAGGTCATCTCCAGCAAAGACGCCAGACACAAGAATAACCGAACGCATCATAGAGAGACCCGCGCCAGAGCAAAAAATCATCGAACGAATCATCGAAAAACCCGCACCTGCAAAAAATCCCTCTCAAGTCAAGAAAGAATATGCCAGGCAAGAACTCGAAGAAAAGACCCGCATAGATCTTGAAAAAGAAAACATCAAGAAAAGGCAAAGAGAACTGGAAGGAAAACTCGAAGAGCTCAAGAAACTCAAATTCTACAAGGAAGAACTCGAGCTCCTCCGGGAGAAAGAGAAGAAAAACCAGCTGCTCAAGACCATCGACAAGATCATAGAATCAAAAAAACGCATCAAGGACGCCATCTACAGAAGGAACATCCCCGCAGCAAAAAAGGAATACGGCACCATCAAGCGACTGTTCCAGACCCTCAACCTTGGCCAAGAAAAGCGGGAACTCTACAAAGACCTCCTCTCGCTCTTTGACCAGATACGCTTTGCAGAAAAAGAGATCAACGGACCACAACAGCGGATCACACAGCCGAAAGAAGACCTTGGAGCGCTTAAATTTGCCCTCCTCGAAGTGAAACGCTGCATTGTCCAGCAAAAATTCACCGACGCGAAAGAAGCCCTTGCGAAAGCAAGAACGACAGCAGATTCCCTCCAGAATGAGGACCTCAAGAAAAAAACCAGAGAGCTTCTCGACCATTACGAAGAGCGCATCAGGAACATCACGACAAAATACGACACGTATTGGCAGATGAAGACTGGCGAGACACCAAGCACTCCACAACTCCCACTAGAACTCAAGGATCAGGCGAACCTCTACCTCAAGGGAGTCAACTTCCTCTATGGAAACCAAAAAAAAGAGGCCGCCACCATCTTTCGACAGATCCTTTCCGCAAACCCGAACAACATGGCTGCAAGAATACGACTCACGGAGGCAACCTGCTAAATGGCGATCGTCAACAAGAACCTCATCGACAAGTACACGCTCAACATCAACAACATCATCATAGAGATCGGCATCATCGCACGCGATGACAAGCCTGTGCCTGACTACGTAGTCTCCATCACCAACATCTCTGACACCACGAAGATAATCCTCGAAAAGATCAGGCAGGACTTCATCTCCAAGGCAAATCTTGAAGACATCGAAGAGACAGAGATGAACGAGAATGACAACATCCGCGAACGCTTCCGCAGGGAGATAGGAGAGCTTGTCAGCAAGTACTTCCCCGGCTGCAACGAGAAGACGAGAAACATGCTCATCAACTACATCTCAGAAGAGAATTTAGGCCTTGGAAAGATCGAAATCCTCCTCAAGGACCCTGACCTTGAAGAGATAGTCATCAACAACTCCAAAGAGCCGGTCTGGGTCTACCACAAGAAATACGGCTGGCTCACGACCAACATCCGCATCTTCACAGAAGCGAGGATAAGGCACTTTGCGACAATCATCGGCCGCGAGGTCGGAAAGGAGATAACGACACTCAATCCGCTCATGGACGCCCACCTCAAATCAGGAGACCGCGTGAATGCGACTCTCCTTCCCATCTCAAGCTTCGGAAACACGATCACCATCAGGAAATTCGCAGAAGACCCCTGGACCATCACCCGGTTCATCAGGGCAGGGACGATCTCCATCGACGCTGCAGCCCTCATCTGGCTTGCCATCCAAAACGAGCTCTCCATCATCATCGCAGGAGGGACAGGCGCAGGAAAGACATCCATGCTCAACGTGGTCTCCAACTTCTTCCCGCCAAACCAGCGCATCCTCTCCATAGAAGACACAAGAGAGCTCGTCCTCCCAAAGACATTGCACTGGGTGCCGATGGAGACGCGCCTTCCCAACCCCGAAGGGAAAGGAGGCGTATCCATGCTTGACCTCCTCGTCAATGCCCTCAGGATGAGGCCGGACAGGATCATCGTCGGAGAGATCAGGAGGCAACGCGAAGCCCAGGTGCTCCTCGAAGCCATGCACACAGGCCACTCTGTCTACGCGACGCTCCACGCGAACAACGCCCACGAAGTCGTCACCAGGCTCACCAACCCGCCGATCGACATCCCAAAACAGATGCTCTCCTCGCTCTCGCTCGTGATCGTCCAGAACAGGAACAGGAGGACGAACAAGAGACGGACGCTGCAGATCGCAGAGATATTACCAAACGGTGAGCAGAACATCCTCCTCCAGCTCAACCTCCACGAGGATGTCCTCGAACGTGTCAACGAATCACAGACCATGGTCGAGCGCCTCGAACTCTACACAGGGATGAGCAGGCAAGAGCTCGAGCTCGACCTTCGCCAGAAGATCCGGATCCTCAAATGGCTCGTCAAAGAGAAGATTGAGAACGTCAACGAGATCGGACTTGTCCTTTCCAAATATTACATGGGACATTTAAAACTGGAGTGACAAATAAACTGCTGACAGGGCCAAGCTCACTTTTGGCAGCAAGAGAACGCGGCCGACAGCGGTCAGCAAGCGGACCCGACTGACAGACGCAGACCGACGGGTGCATAATAAAAAAAGAGGTGGAATAAGCGCATATGGGATTCATCGAACAACTGGCAACACAGTTCCCTGACCTGAAAAAGAAATTGCGCATGGCGCACGTCGATAAGAAGCCAGAGGATTACGTACGGGAAAAATTCCAGGGGGCGCTAGTCCTCTCCATAGGCATGGGCATCTTCTTCTTCCTTGTCCTCTCCAAGATGAAAGTGTCCATCCTCATGATACTCTTCCTCGTCCTTGTCTTCTTCTTCATCATGTTCTCTGTCTTCATCAGGCACGTGGACGCCATGATCAGAAGGAGGGAGAAAGACATTGACCGAGAAGTCCTCTTCGCAGGCCGCTTCCTCCTGATCAAGCTCAACACAGGCCAACCATTGATCAACGCGATCGTCGAAGCGAGCAAGAGCTACGGAGTCGCCAACAAGTACTTCAAGGAGATAGTCAGGGAGATCGAACTCGGGACGCCGCTAGAGACTGCGCTAGAGGTTGAATCATACTATACGCCATCGCAAAAATTCCGAAAGATCCTCTTCCAGATCACAAACGCCCTCAAGATAGGAATTGACGTCAGCCAATTCCTCTCCAGCATCCTTGACGAGATCGCAGAAGAGCAGCTCATAGAGATCCAGCGCTACGGAAAAAAACTAAACTCCCTCACCCTCTTCTATATGCTCATGGCGATAGTCATCCCGTCCCTTGGCATCACCATCTTCATCGTGATCGCAAGCCTCATCAACCTCAACCTCGACCTCATGCACTTCTTCGTCGTCATCTTCATCATGGTCATCGTGCAATTCATCTTCCTCTCCCTCTTCAAGAGCATCAGGCCGGACGTGAACATATGAGCGTCGGACAGAACGCCAATGACTTCCTGGAAAAGATCGGACAGGCATTCCTCTTCAAGCGCTTCCGGCCAAGCATCCGCGCCTATGTCATGAAAGCAGGATTTGACGAAGTCCCTTACAAAGGATTTGGCATCCTCTTCTTCCTTGCCGCATTCATGACAATCCCCCTCTTCCTCGTCATCGTCTACAACCCTATCAAAGACCTCAATCCCGTAATCGTCGGCACGCTCTCCTTCCTCTTCTGGGTACTCATCCAGCTCCTCGTCACCTTCATGATGATCGCGATCGCCTACTTCTATTACAACATCAAGATATACAAGAGGACGCAAGAGCTCGAAGACCGGCTTCCTGACTATCTGACACTCGTCTCCACCAACCTCAAAGGAGGGCTATCGTTCGAAAAAAGCATCTGGGCAGCGATCAAGCCTGAATTTGGCATCCTTGCAAAAGAGATCACCATCGTCTCAAAAAAAGTCGTCACCGGAAACGACGTCGCAGAAGCGCTCGTCGAATTCTCCAACAAGTACGACTCACCAATACTCAAGCGCTCCATGAACCTCCTCGTCGGAGAGCTTGAAAGCGGAGGAAAGATCACAGAGATCGTCGACAAGATTATCGACAACCTCCGAAAGACACGCGCACTCAAGGCAGAGATGGCAGCAGCGACAGTCTCCTACATGATATTCATAGGAGTCATCGTCACCATCATCGCCCCAGGGCTCTTCGCCCTCTCAGCACAGCTCCTGAAGATCATCATCGGATTCACCTCAACCCTCGCCGGAAGCGCAAGCACGGCATCACCGCTACCCATCCACTTCAGCGAAGTCAGCATCAAACCGGAGAACTTTCGGCTCTTCTCCATGATGGCCATAGGAACTATCGCCGTCTTCTCGAGCATGATCATCAGCATCATCGAAAAGGGCAGCATACGAGGAGGCCTCAAATACATCCCCGCATTTCTCTTCGGAGCACTCATCATGTACCTGGTGATAGCGGCAATACTCAGCTCAGCATTCAGCGGCATAATGACAACCTAAACTGCTGACAGAGCGCTACTTACAGAAACTGCTAGCAGAGCGCTGCTTACGGTGACCAGGCAAAGGATGAAAAAACCGCTTCTTGTCCAAAAGGACAATCCACCACTGAACCCAGATCGCTGACAGCTGCGTAACATTTATATAGGACAATACTGAAGGAATGGACACATGGGTGCCAAGCTCTCACATAAGGAACACAAGCTCATCCTTCTTATCATCGTACTCGTCTCCCTTGTCATAGGATTCATCCTCGGAAAGAGCATCAGCGGCAAATACCAGGGAAACGACGTCATGCTCATCCTCATCTTCGGGCTGCTCTTCATGATCGCAGTCCTCATCATCATACTCCTCTCCATCCTCGTCAGGATGGAAGAAGACTTTTACTGGCATATCAAGAAAAGAATCTAGAGGTGCATCAATGAAGAAGACAAAAAAGGGCCAAGCGGCACTTGAATTTTTAACAACCTACGGATGGGCATTCCTCATCGTCCTCGTCATGATAGGCGCGCTCGCGTACTTTGGCGTGCTCGACCCGTCAAGACTATTACCTGACAAGTGCGTGTTCGGGGCAGGGATCGGTTGCCAAGATTTTGTTGCGCAAGATACGGGAAACCAGATCAGAGCTCAGCTCATCAACGGATTTGGATATACCATCAATGTCAATGATGTTAAGATTGATGTCAGCGGGGTGAACTCCCCGGGAACTTTCCAATGCTGTGATGCTATTGCAGCAACTCAAGCAGGTTGTACCGCCGGAGCGGACAACAATAATTGCAGTTTAACAGCAGGAGGAGTAGCATTCGACTGGAAAGCGGATGAGATGAAAGAGATGGTTATCGCATTCACTGGAGACCTTAAATCATCAGATCGGCCACGCGTCGCTGTGAACATGAATTACACCAAAGGAGGGAGTGTTTATCTTAAAACCATAAGTGGGGTTATCCAAGCCAAACCAAACTAAATGAAACGCGGCCAGTCTGCCTTTGAATTCCTGACGACGTATGGATGGATGATCCTTGTCGTCATGGTCTGTATCGGAGTTCTCTTCCAGTTCGGCATCATCAACCCGAAGGCATGGAAGAGCGACAGCTGCTGGTTCGATTCCGGAATAACCTGCCTCGAATATGGTGCTACAGCACCAAACACGGCCACCCTCGTCATCGCGAATGACTTCAGGGAAGATATCACTGTGACAGATGTCAAGTACACCTATTCCTGGAAAGGGGGAAGCTGCACCCCTCCGGATAAGGTGTGCATCATGTCTGGTAATCTCTGCGGGGTCGGCACGACACCGATAACTCCAGGATCAAAGAGAAAAATCACCATGGCATGCGGACCTCCAAATCCTGCAAAAAAATTTGACGTCAATGTCCAGATCACATACAGGAAGACGGACTTTGGCAAATACGATAAGATAGTGGAAGGCAAGGCAGAACTCACCATGCGCTAGTTCGGGCGCATCCCAAATCTCGCTAACACTTCGGGACATTGCCAAGCATTCGCTCTTCTGTTTCTATTTCATTTGCGACATTCCCCGTAGGTCATTGCAACGAAGTTGCTATGACGCTGAGAAACTTCGTTTCCCAGCGGGGCAAGTCCCCCTTGGCGCAAAGAGTGTTTACGCAAAGGCGAATGCAAGTAGGGCAATGTCCTCCATTTGGGATGCGCCCGCTAGTTCGATAAGTTTATAAGAAAAAGAATACCTTTATCTCGCATGACTGACAAGGAACTCAAAAGCGAGTTCAAGAAAAGGCTGGATACAGAATACACACGCTTCTTCCCAGTAGAAAAACTAAAAGAGCTAGGCTACACCAGGCATTCCTGCAACAACTGCCACAAGCACTTCTGGAGCATCGAAGAGCGCACCGTCTGCGGAGAGCCTGCCTGCGAAGGAGGCTACAGCTTCATCGGGCATAAGAAAGAAGACGTCGACTTCCTCGAAGTCTGGAGACGATTCTCACACCAATTCGAGGCCCTCGGATACACTCCCATAAAAAGATACCCTTCAGTCGCACGGTGGAACCCCACCATGGACTTCACCATAGCGTCCATCGCAGACTTCCAGCCCTACGTCGTCAGCGGCGAGGTAGAGCCTCCTGCAAAGAAGCTCATCGTACCCCAGACCTGCATCAGGTTCAACGACATCGACAACGTCGGCATCACCGGACGGCACATGACTGAATTCACCATGATCGGTCAGCACGCATTCCTGAAAAAAGAGGAATTCGACCAGGCAGAGCTCTTCCACGACTATTTCACCTGGTACACCAAAGGAATGAGGCTAAAAACCTCAGAATTCGTCATCCACGAAGACGCCTGGGCAGGAGGAGGGAACTTCGGGCCGTGCCTTGAATTCTTCTCCAAAGGCCTCGAGATAGGAAACCAGGTCTACATGCTCTTCGAAGCGACACCAAGCGGGCCAAAAGAGCTCAGGCAGAAGGTGCTCGACATGGGAATGGGACAGGAACGGCCGAGCTGGTACCTGTCCGGAAGCCCGACAGCGTACGACGTCAACTTCCCGAATGTCTGCAAGTTCCTCTTCTCCACCTGCATGATAAAGCAAGACAAGAAGATGATGGAACGGTTCATTCCCCTCTCAGGCACGCTCAACATAGACGAAGTGGACAACATCGAGGAGCAATGGAAGGAGATCGCGAAAAGGATCGACTACGACGTCGAGACACTCAAGGCAACTGTCCTTCCCTCAGCGGCACTGTATTCCATCGGAGACCATACGAGAACCCTCCTTTACACCATCGCAGACGGGGCGCTACCCGGGAACGTCGGCGGAGGATACAACCTTCGCGTCCTCTACAGGCGCATGATGTCCTTCATCGAAAAATACGGATGGGACATCGACCTTGACAAGATCATAGACCTGCACGCACGATACCTCAAGCCGCAATATCCTGAACTTCAGGAGAAAGCAGAACTCGTCAAGAAGATACTCGAAGTGGAAAAGAGAAAATACCTGCAGAACAAGGTCAGGGGTGCGCAAGCGATCTCCCACCTTATCGGGCAGAAGACAGAAGCCGAGATCCAAGAGAAGCTCCCCGAGCTCTACGACTCCCAAGGGATCCTGCCTGAAGACATCGCACATGAGGCAAAGAAAAGGGGAAAGATCATCCGCATCCCGGAAAACTTCTACGCCAAGGTCACAGAACGGCACGAGAATGCAGACAAGGGCAAGACCCAGACGAAACGGGAAGAGAAGCTGCCGCTTGATGATATCCCTGAGACCATCCCCTTATACTTCGAGCAATGGAACCTTGTCGACTTTTCCGCATTCGTCGTTTCGGTCATCGACAACACCTTCATCGTTCTCGACGAAACAGCGTTCTACCCCACCTCAGGAGGGCAGATGCACGACATCGGCACCATCAACAGCATACCCGTCCTTGACGTCTTCAAGCAAGGGAAGCACATCATCCACGTCATCGACCCCACGCACCAGAAGATCAAGAAAGGGGACAAGGTCTCCTGCTCCATCGACTTCGAGAGGAGGATGCAGCTTGCCCAGCACCACACAGGGGCGCACATCCTCAACGGCGCCGCAAGACGCATCCTTGGCGAGCACATCTGGCAGGCAGGCGCCGCAAAGACGCCAGAGAAGGCACGGCTCGACATCACGCACTACGACAACCTGACCGACGAGGAAGTGACCAAGATAGAGGAACTTGCGAACAAGGTCATCCACGAGAACAGACCAATCCTGAAGACACTCATGGACAGGAACATCGCAGAACGCGAGTTCGGCTTCACCATATACCAGGGAGGGGCAGTCCCTGGAAAGAGGCTTCGCATCATCAATATCTTGGACTTTGACGTGGAAGCCTGCGGAGGCACGCACCTCGACGTGACCGGAGACGTCTACAAGATCAAGATCATCCGCACGACGAAGATACAGGACGGCGTCATCAGGATCGAGTTCGTCGCAGGAAAAGCCGCAAATGCCCATGCGGACGAGACGGCATCCGCCGCGACAGAAGTCGCCCGCATCCTCTCCTGCGACATCCCGCAGATCCCGGAACGGTGCAAGGAACTCTTCGACAAGTGGAAGCGCGCAGGAAAAGCGGCGAAAAAAGGAGAGGCGCTCCCTCCAAGCCTCTTTGTGCTCACGTCCACAGAGACGACAGACGGGGATGCGCTAGAAGAGGCTTCAAAGATCCTCAAGACACAGAAAGAGCACCTTGCAAAAACCGTCAAACGATTCAAGACTGAACTAGAGAAGATGAAGCATGTCAACTAACCGCGGTCAACGGACTGCCGACAGAAATCAGGATACTGAGCATTATTACAGCAAAGAGCAGACGTCTGCATTCCGTCCGCAGCAGATCACGGTGCATCTCAATGAAGACACCTTTTCCATCAGCACGGCAAGCGGGCTCTTCTCCAAGAACGAGATCGACTTCGGGACACGCCTCCTCATCGAGAACGTGGAACCGAAAGGGAGCGTCCTTGACCTTGGCTGCGGCTACGGCATCATCGGCATCGCATTCCTCCGCAGGCACAAAGACATCACCGTCGTCATGAGCGATGTCAACTCGCGGGCGGTCGACATCACGAAAGAGAATCTCGCAGCCCTCCATCTCATCGCAGAGGTGCGCCAATCAGACCTCTTCGAGAACATCGATGACATGTTCGACACGATCGTGACAAACCCGCCCTACGCGGCAGGGCGCGCCGTCTGCTATGCCATGATCGAAGGAAGCCGCGCGCATCTCAAGAAGGGAGGGAAGTTATACGTTGTCGCACGGCACGCGAAAGGCGGAAAGATGCTCGAGAAGAAGATCAAAGAGGTATTCGGCAATGTCAAGACGGTGAAGAAGAGAGGCGGGTTTAGGGTGTATGCAGGAGAGAGAAGATAGTAACGAACCCGCCATAACCGACTCAATATGAACAAATCGAAAAATCAATTTTTTTGTCGAGAGCAGGGTATGATGAAATGATTGGATGAGCATGATTATTCTCTGACATGTATGCCTTTTAGGATTGATTATTTGGTCAGGCCATAAGCTTCTCTTTCCACCCAGTTCCAATTGGAATCATATGCTTTGCTATCGCAATCACTAGGATTACCACTATTTGCATTTGTTGAATACATCGCACCCAACGGGATTCCTCTCATCAGCCCATCCCCAAGAAGGTTGGAAAAGCCATGAATATTTATCCCTTGAAATCTCATTTCATCACGAGAATCAGGACCAATCCCTGCTCCGAAGCTTTGCTCTCCTCTGAATTGCAGCTGGTGAATGAACTCGTGTCTTTGCGTTTGCATATTGTAGCTGCCAAAATCGTATTTATTGCTTAAGTCTCTATTCTCCCTGTCAATAATTATCGAACCATAGTCTCCCGCTCCTCCTGAGTTATCCAGTTTTCCGACGAATGTCGGAACCCCTGTCCGGAATGTCCTTCCGAGTTGGAGCTGTCCATTGAATTGGATTCCCCTCGCAATGCTACCTCCCAATTTGACGACATTGATACCAGGCCTCACAGATCCTCCTTCGATGGTCGCGTCGAACATGAGATAGTTGAATTGCAGCCTGCCTAGCGGAGCTTCGTTCCTGATTGCGTTTCTCCTGACTGATCCGACAAAGTCCTCTGCCAGGCCTGCTGCGAGGAAATCAAAATCATTGCTTGCTTGCTGTCCGACGAATTTCTTTATTTCAAAGGAACCTGCGCCAGTCATTGCTCCAAGAAGTGTATTTTTTGCAATATCTTTGAAAGAATCCCTTCGCCAGATTCCTGCGATCAGGGGGACTGCGGCTGAGACGCCGATATTCCAGTTCTGTAACGCGCCCGCTGATACTTCGTTTCGGTCGCTGTTCCCGTCAGGATCCCTCATGATGATAGGATTATCAGAGCCATAAGTGTAGCTTGCCATTGCAACCCCTGCAGGATCGACGCTCACGAACCGTGCTGTCCTCGGGCTGAAATACCGCGCGCCGAAATAATAGAGATCTTCATCCTTTTCCTTTCCCGTAAACAGGTATCTCTGCTCGCTTGCTGCAAAGCTCTGTTCCTCGACAGACCTGCCGTACGGATACTGGACATTCCTGCTCATCAGCTTTCCTGCGCTGTCCGTCGCCATCCTGTTCGAGCCAAGAACATCCTGGAAGTGATAGGACACCTGATCAGTCTTGCTCGCGACAAGCTTTCTCCCATACACATACACCGTCCCCGAATTACTCGAGAGCGGGACCGCCGGAGGATTAGGAGCACCTTCACCAAGAGCACCTATTGCGCTGCCAGCAATTGCCTTCTCATGGAAGCGCAAGGCGATGATGCTCACCAACACAATACAAAAGATGATTACAATCAGTAAGATATAGAGAATGCTTTTCCTTGAAATGCCAGGCATACGAGAACCTTGCCCTGACACATATATAAATATTATCCCCAATCTCATGCTCGAAAAGCGATGTATACACTGCAGAGACAAAATCGACGACAAAATCAGGATGTGAACTGAGTCTTGAGAAGAAGATGAAAGAGGCCTTCTGAAACCTCAAGACAGACAAGAAGAGGAGGGAGTTCTGGTGTATGAAAGCAAGAACGTATGACCTATTTTACGCCGGTCGTTACAGGAATCTCATATTTTTTCATTACTTTCTCTGCTGTTTTCATATTGGACTGCAGAGGGACATGCACCCCTACAGCATATTCAGTACTTACCTCTGGAAGGCGGAATTTCCCGCCGCGAATGAATCCGTCCACCGTGAGTTCCTTCTCTGATAACTCAACAGGCAATCGAAATTCAATAATCACATTATTGGCTCCGCCAAATTCTTCGGCCAGAGCAGGAGACGAACTCAGCCAAGCGAACCTCTTATTTGGAGAGAGACGATATCTTTCGGCAACCCTAAGCTCAGCATCTGCTTGCGACAAGCCCTTTTTCATCAAGTCCTCCCTTGCTTGTGTGTATCCTGACTTCAGTGTTCCCTCCTGAAAAATCTTCGGCAGATTCTTTATGTCGGTCGCATGAAATAAAGGGACAGTCCTTACTTCTTTTGCCACAATCCCTTCCGCGATCCCGGACACGGCAGTCCCTCCCGCAGGCATCGCACTCATGACTAATGCGCATTCCATCTCATCAGCAAATATTCCGAAGTCCTGCTGGCGATAGGCATCAATACCTGCGACTATGAGACGGGAAATATCTCCAAACACAGGCACCTTGGAGGCCTGCACACTTCTTGCACGGATGTCTTCCACAGTTGTCGGAATGCTCAACTCCAAGTCCCTGCCTAATAATTCACCTTGCCACAACACTTTCGCATTTCCCGTCGGATCGACATACTTCAACGGATTATTCGAGACATAATCATAGTTCGAAAACGTGGACAGTAAATGATCAATGCTCACGAACCGTGCTATCCTCGGACTGAAATACCGCGCGCCGAAATAATAGAGATCTTCATCCTTTTCCTTTCCCGTAAACAGGTATTTCTGCTCGCTTCCAGCAAAGCTCTGTTCCTCGACAGACCTGCCGTACGGATACTGGACATTCCTGCTCATCAGCTTTCCTGCGCTGTCCGTCGTCATCCTGTTCGAGCCAAGAAAATCAGGGTAGTGATAGGACACCTGGCCACTCTTGCTCGCAATGAGCTTGCTGCCGTAGACATACACTGTCGCAGAACCACCAGAGAGAGGGACTGCTGGGTTTGGAGCACCTTCACCAAGCGCTCCAGTCGCGCTTCCAGCAATTGCCTTCTTATGGAACCGCAATGCGATGATGCTAATCAACACAATACAGAGAATAATTGCAATGAGCAAAATATAGAGAATGCTTTTCCTTGAAATGCCAGGCATGACTTGACCTTGCCCTGATGCATATATAAATATTATCCTCACTAAAGCTCGACGACAACTGCAAGATGAGATAAACCTGATACCGGATATTCATGAGTTCGAAAAGCAGATTCCGCGCACCATCCTTGACCCGAAGCCAAATGATACATGACAGAAGCATCAATCCTGCCGCCATCAGCGGATCGTGTCTGTAACCGCAGGAATAGACGACCGAGACAAATACGGGGGTACATCGGTGATCAACGCACGTCTGCCAGCATATGGATCCCCTCTTTCATCAAATGCATCGACAGAAGGCATTGACCCAAAAGGAATCATGAACCCATCAGGAGAATTCCCGTACATTTCATTGGAATCCTGTGTCATCGCCGGATCCGGAATACTCACCCCAAT